>NZ_JBDNJQ010000037.1:0-52858 GCF_051172895.1 Nostoc sp. CALU 1950
TTCAGTAACTAATTAATCCTTCTCTGGCTTTTCATCACTTTTTCAGCAAGCCCTAATTAGAGAGGAACCATTATGGGATGTCGTATCCGCAAAATTTTTTCCGGGTTGCTGTTGTTGGGGACACTCGTATTAGGTGTTCTCCTGGGTTTGGGAGTGCTGAATCTTCCCAGTGCAGCAGCAGCCATCCGACAACTAGAAGAAGCACCGGGGCAAATGGTCTATCAGTCTCGCCAAACGCTCAAAGATCAGCATGGCAATGGTTGGCAGGCTGTAGCGTTCAAACGTATTCGTTCCAATGGGCAAACCAGTTTTGAGTTGCGATTGGTGGGATTTCCCGGAGGGGTTGAAATAGATCGCTCCCAACCCCTGATTTTAACCAACTCATTGGGCAAAACCCTAACCGCAACTGATGTTTCTAGCAACATCTTTACCGAAGCCGCCAAAGCTGAACCCAATGTCGGGCAATACAACCTTCAGCCGACGCTACCACAGTTACAGGCGGAAATTCCCCTAACGTTAACATTGCCAATTCTCAAGAGTGAAGCCATTAGACTATCTGTTCCAACATCCTTAGTTCAGGAATGGCAAACCGTTTCCAGTTACGAATAATGTTTCAAATTGAGTTAGAGAAAACAATGGCAGACTTATTTTCAGCCGAATGGATGCAGGCTTTTGGTAAACAATGGAACGCAGAACCTGAGCTAGCCGATGCCCTTGCCAACATTCATTTTAATTCCGCGATCGCTTATGGTTTTGTGGACGATCCAAACTCGATGGGCGTTCTTGTCGTTCAAGAAGGATGGGTAGTTTCTGCTGGAAGCTATGAGGGAGAAAAACTTAACTGGGATTTACGTGCCGATCACGACCACTGGCAACAGTGGAAAACCAAAGGGTTGAACATGATGGGATTGAGTATGGCGTACATAAGTAGAAAATTGCAATTTCGGGTGGGAAATTACACTGCCATGATTCAAGATCCTCGGATGGCAAAACCATTTATCAAATCGTTCTCAGTCATTGGAAAAGTATAAATTCATGAATAATCAGATATCACAACAGCAGTTAGATTCTATCGTTGCCACATCAACCCCATTCAAGGCAGTTTATGGCCCAGTTCAGTCTTGGCGATTTGGGCGATCGCTAGGGATTGATCCAATTGGTTCAGTATCTACGTGTTCATTTAACTGTGTATATTGTCAACTGGGTAAAATTGAGCATCAAAGTCTTCATCGACGGATCTTTGTCCCGACCCAAAAAATTCATCAAGAATTGCAATACTTTACGCCATCTGATATCGATTGTGTGACGTTAAGCGGTAGCGGAGAACCTACACTGGCATTAAATTTAGCAGAGATTTTAATCACTGCTAAAGCCTTTACCAATAAAACTATAGCGGTATTGACAAATGGAAGTTTGCTTCTCGATGCATCGGTTAGAGAAGCATTGGCGATCGCCGATCTGGTCGCTGTCAAACTTGATGCTGTCAGTATTCGACAGTTTCATCTCGTCAACCGATCGCTATCCGATCTCGACCTGATGCACCTTTGGGCAGGGATATTAGAATTTCGCCGGATCTATACCGGACGACTAGCGATTCAAACTATGCTACTAACCGAATGGAATGATCGAGAACAAGAAACATACATTTCTCAGATGCAGATGTTATGCCCAGATGAAATTCAGCTAAATACGCCAACCCGTCCCAAACCATTGACCCATCTTTTGGAGGCAAGAGGTAATCATCTCCTGGAAAATTCTGATTTAAGGCGATCGCTCAAATATGTTTCAGTTGATCTATTGCAGAGTTTTGCCAATCGTATCCAAAGCACACTAGGGATTCCAACCCGTTATCCAATTCATATTAGTCAATCTTGATACTCCCCTTAGCAAATAGGCGGATGGTGATTCTTAAGCAATCCAGAACCGGATTCTCAAAGGCGCTATCAACGCGCCCCTACCTCCTTCAACGCTCAAGACCTAACGCTACACAGCATTTAGAGAAAGCCGATATCAGAGTACGGGTTTTGGTTAACATAGAATTTCCACCTCCTTTGCAAATATTGTATGCCCAAGACTTGGAACATCAAGATAGATAACTATTTTCAAGCCAATCCCAATTGCATCATCGCCACTGCTCATGTAGACTCGTTCCCGACAGACCTACCGCTAGAGCCAAACATCAGGGAACCGAACCGCAAAAGCGCGACCTACAGACAAGTCTTCGACTCCCTGACAACCGAACCCGAAAAATTCTTCTCTCGTCATAGTGGAATCGTTCTGTCAGCTAATATTGCTAAACCTATCAAAAACAAAACTGAACTAGAACTGGAGATTTTAGAAGCTAACGAGGGAGGTAGTGATGGGATTATCAATGGTGGCCACACAGTATTAGGGTTTGAGCAAGCGAAAAATTATAACTACAATTTAAGTCAAGCCAGAGTAAAAGTTACCATCCACATTGGACTATCGGAAGACGAGGCTAAGGATATAGCCTTGGCCTCCAACACTACAACGCCAGTAGATTCTCGCTCCAAAGTCAACGCTAGGGGTGATTACAAATTCATCAAGCAGTACTTAGCCCAGTTAGAACAGAAAGAAGATAGAAAATTCCGCATCGCTTATTACCAAAACCAAAGCGGCGCTCCCAGAAATGCTCAATGTAATGTGAACCATTTGGTGAAGTTGATTAACTGCCTCGATAGAAATAGATACAACCCCGACGGCAATAAACGAACCAAACACCCAGCAGGTATGAGTCCTCCATCTAACATCACAGACACGGAAAGGGAAAGATTAACCGCATTACTGCCTCTCTTGACTCATGCTTTGTGGATAGAGCAAAGACTCTACGAAATAATCCAAGACTATATTAGCAATCCCAGAAGAAAGGGTTCCAACGACCTAGCATCAATAGATATACGTAAAACTACATTGTTGCCTGACAGCAAGTATTCATTTGGGTTTGGTGCGCCAACTGACTTAGCACTACCGATAATCGCATCATATCGGGTATTTTTGGACAAAGACTATAAATGGATTCTGCCGTTTAACGAATTCGCCGAAGATTTCCTCCAACACTTGTGGAATAACTACTTCCGCAAATACTTGGTGTCAGAGAAAACAGCAGGAAATACAGTCGGTACAAAAATCAGCCGCAATCAAGAGATTTGGGAAAGTTTGTACATTTCGGCGCAGAGTTATCTAAATCAGCACTTGGTGAAAATGGTCAACTCTAGTAAGCAAGAAGAAGAATTGAAGGTGACACAAGGTGCAAACAAGAGGGAAAAAAGGAAAAGGGGGGAACTCAACGCGACTACTGCCCCCAAATAGCTTTTTCTCGAACAGGGTATAAGGTGTACGGCAAAGACTATTAGTCCCCATACCCTACCCAACTTTTCTAGTTAAGTCAGGAACTCTCAAAATAACTTGAGTAACGCCATAATTAATTCTCAACAAGTTAAATTTAATGACAAAAACTGGCATAAGTATAACTTTGGGATGGAGGTGTAGTAAGCGCTCACTGGATACCGTTATGGATGATTACGTTCTAAATTGAATTCAACTATTGCAATCTCAGGTTGATATTTTAGCTGTTGAAATCAGGAAAATTAATTCAGTGATTTGATTTATACTTTTAGGTTCGTCTAAATATCAAAAAAGTTTTGTCGTATGTCCAGCCTGAGTCCAGACATGGTTCGTATCTATTTGCAAGAGATTGGTCGTTATCCAATGCTAACCGCAGACCAAGAAATTGCTTATGGGAGGCAGGTACAGCAAATCATGGCAATTGAGCAAAGAAAAAATGAACTCACCCAACAACTAGCTAGGGAGCCAACAATGGTCGAATTAGCTGTTGATGTTGACAAAAGTGAATTGGAAATAGCTCAAATACAAAATCTTGGGCAACGAGCCAAACAAAAAATGGTGACAGCAAACTTGCGTCTGGTGGTTTCGATTGCCAAAAAATATACTAATCGCAATCTGGAATTCCTAGATTTGCTGCAAGAAGGGGCAATAGGTTTACAAAGGGGTGTAGAAAAATTTGACCCCAATCGCGGCTATAAGCTTTCCACCTACGTATACTGGTGGATTACGCAGTCAATCACACGGGCAATTGCAGAGAAATCCCGTACTGTACGCTTGCCAATTCATATTACCGAACAACTGAATAAAATCAAGAAGGTACAGCGAGAATTATTTCAGACACTGGGTCGTCCAGCCAGTGTTGTAGAAATTGCTGAAACTTTAGACTTACAACCAAGTCAGATTAGGGATTTTCTCAGCAGTTCAAAGCAGCCAATTTCTCTAGATGTAAAGATTGGAGATAACCAAGACACAGAACTTAGCCAACTTTTACCAGATGAGGGCATATCTCCAGACGAACATATCACCAAAGAACTTTTGCGCCAAGACATTAATAGTTTATTAGAATCACTCAAACCGACGCAACGTGAAGTATTAATTTTGCGTTTTGGTTTAGAGAACGATCAAGAACTAACTTTAGCTCAAATTGGAGAGAAATTGAATGTCAGTAGAGAACGAGTTCGCCAAATTCAGCAGCAAGCAATCACTGTTCTACGTCGTCAAAAAACTGAAATTCAGCAGTATTTAGTTTCGTGAGAAGTACTTATTGATGATATTTTCGGGACTAATTAGCAAAAAAAGAAGTCAGGAGGTAGGGTTACAAGTTTAGGTGTAGGGAAAGACAGAAAGTCTTACTACACCCCACACCTTCTGATTTTGTCAGATACCGTGAAAAGTTAGATTGAACAAGAGGCTCAATATTTTTGAAAGGTTCAATTAAATATCTATGCCCTTGCACCTTAATTGAGGGCAAAGGACTGGGAATTCCAACAAATAAATTACTCAATTTTGTGGGGTGGATATATTGCACGCTTATTAATCAGGGCAGGCAAGATACCCACCCTACAATATATATCAATACTTCAGGCAGAATTAAGCAGTCTAGCTAATTACAGTGTCTTCGTCAGATATGCCCTTTTATTTAACAGTTTACCCACACCCCAGATAATCAATGCAGTAGTTGTCCCAGCCTCGGGAATTGATACTGGAGGTTGGGAAGGAATTTTTGCAACTTGCCATGAAGTTAAAACTGTACCATCACAATCAGCTGCTGATCCTCCTCTTCCTGAATTAGAACTGTAATACAGCCTCACATCAGAACCTACTACACAAGAAAAATCAAAGAACTTGCTTGCAAATAAATCTAGTTGATTATTACTTAAGTTATAAGTAAAACTTTCAAGATCAGCGAGTTCATAGGCAAATTTTCTTTGTCCATAGAAGAAAGGTTCCGATTCAAAAGTAAAATTTGTCAGTTCACCTAGTGTCAAGATTAAATCATTGTCAGAATCTTCTCCACTAAATGCACCAAAATAGTTACGTAGAAAAGTCAAATTACCATCAGTTTCTACTTCCCGCGCTGAAATTGAAAATGTTGCAGCTAAAGTTGGGTTTGCTTTCATGACACCTAAACTAAGTACAGCACAAGCTGTACTGACTGCAAATCGTTTGAAAATGTTATTAATCATGAAGCCCTCAGTATATTGACATAAATTATGTTTAATTTTACTTTATTTTAAAATATAAACTTCATCCATCTTGAGAACTGGAGTTTTTCAAGAAGATATATTAGTTTAAATAAGTGGGTGTAGCTGAGAACGAAACACGGATGCTCAAAGTCGAATCCGATCGTTGGAATCAAAGTAGCTCAATATTGAGGGAAGAAGCATTAAAAGCAAATCATGCTCGTACCTGCGAGCGTTTAATGACACTGTACGAGATATGTAAAGGAAAAAGTGCGACAAAGGTAGGCACAGACACAGGACGTAATCCCCAGACAGTAAGTGATTCCGGCAGAGATCATTGAAGCAGGAATCACGCGACTTTCAGTCGTGTGAGGTTCAATATTGTCTTGCATAGGTTATTCAACAAATTTTAGTTTTGATTACTATCGCAGCCGTCAAATTTGTATTTAATTGGTGAATTTTGGAGTAATTTTTCAATTCCCAAACGGATTAGTTCTGGTGGAACTCCGTCTAATTTCAATTCGCTTTGGATAAACTCATCAATGGAATTGGCTTTCGTTTTTTCCAAAAGTGCCAACATCTGTTGAGCTTGGGTTGTTGGTGTGCAAGACTCCTTAGTTTCAGCTTGAGAGGTTTGCTTATTACTTGGTGCAGAGTCAATAAAGTTTTTGGTATCCCGGTCATAACCAGAGAAATTCTTTAACAGAGGCATTGGTATCCATTCATTGATGCCGCCGTAATAAACTGCTCGACCAACTGGTGATTGTGCAGCAATCTCCATTACTTGGGTTGAGGTAATTTTGCGATCGCTGGGGATGAGTTGAGTGGCAATCATGGCGTTGTAAGCTGGGACGTTATCAGGATGAACCAACGCTACAGACGTTAACTGCGATCGCAGTCCGCCAGAAATGCCCAAGTCATCAGTGTGAGGGTTTTGTACGACAATCCAGAAATGCCAACCGGAACTATCACCGCAAGAACAGTAAGAGATGATTTTGTCTTTGAGCCAGCCAATTTCACCCTTGGTATTTTTAAATTTGGAACAAACAGCCGTACCTTCATCTAAAATAATCAGCTTGGAGCCAGAGATATTTTGAAATTCGGTAAAGCATTCTTTGACCCATTTGACAGCTTCGACCGGGGACATTTCTAGGATTTTAGCCCGTTTAAAAGTATCAACACGACCTTTGAAATAACCGGTTTCTTTCTCGTCACCTTTGGGGTCAATATAAAAGATGTGTATGCCAGGATGCAGTCGCTTAATAGCATCGATTGCATTGCTAATGGTGATACCCTTGCCAGAACCAGGGACACCAACCCACAGCATATTGGTAACTTTCTTAGCAATATGCCCAATTAGGTCATACTGCACTTGGGGTTTAGTGGTGTAGATGGAGATATCGGTATTAGTTAAGCGATGAGAGGCTTCTGCTCCCAAGAATTCACTATTTAACAAAGGGTAAGCTTCATTAGAGTGAATCTGTTGGGCTGAAGTTTGGGTTGTTTGTGGGACAGGAGTTGGTAGTTTTGCAAACCTTGCCTCTGGAATACCTAAATTCTGAGGTTTGGTTGCTTCTTGAATAGCCGTAACTTGCTGATAGTTTACTCTGGGGTCAACACTTACTTGCGCCAAATGACCGAATAGCTGTTCAGGGGTAGGGAAATAGCCTTTAAGTTGAATAAACCAATCGAGCAGCCAACGGTAAGCATAAAATCTTTTCCCAGGTTCAACGGCATTCAGGTATTCACAGACAACATGAGAACATTGTTTGAGCATGGCGAATTCGTATTTCTCCATTGGCTCTAAGTGCAGCATTAAATCAGCAAGTTCATTGAAGTTAGCAAAGTATTCGTCTCTGGCAGCACTATCACCCATTGCCGAAAGGAAACTAAAGAAGTCGCCACGGATAAAGGGAATCGGTGCAAATTGATGAGTATCGTTTAAGTCCTGAACAATTGACCATAGATAACCAACACCAGCTACGACTGCACCGATGGGAGCAAGTGGAGAAGTGGCATAACAAACAGCACCAGTCGCCGCCGTTGCTAAAGTAATAAACTTCGCCAGATTCATGCCATTACGCTCATCTTTGGCGCGGACTAATAACTGATCTTGACGCTCTTGTAACCAAGAGGCGGTATTCCCAGCTTCCAAATACTCAATGCTGGGGTAATCGTCACGTAAAAGTGCCGTTTCTTTGGTTCCTAGCATTGGCATTTGTTGCTGCATGTGAATTCCTCTTACTTAGTTATTTTCCAAATGTTGTAACCAATCTCGCCTGCCATCATTGAGGCTACATTGTAAGCAAAACAAGCCAGGATTAAACCTGGATTAGTGTAGCGGAAGGGATTACGACCAACGAAGGTAGTAGTCAGATCCAAAACCCAGAAAAATAGTGCGATCGCTCCCCCTGTATGACGTTCTTTCATGCCAGCAGCTTTGTAATCGCCCCACAATGCCACTGTCAGGTCGATATTCCCATTTGGTTTACTGCCGAGTGTGTATTGTTTTGATTCCTCAAACTCGTTCTTGGCCTGTTGTGGGTCTTTACCACGCAATGTCCGAGCTTCCATCACTTGGACAAGTGCAGAGATACCGAAGCTAATCCAAAACAAGGGATTAAATAGGAGTTGTAACCAACCAAACCAACCAATCCATTCTGTTTCAAACCAGGGAAAAATCGGTTTTCCCTGAAATAAAACCTGCCAGATGCTATCAGTAGAAAGGAGTGTGCCAATCCAGAAACCAATTGCACCAACAAGCTTGTATCCGGGTGTGCCTGGGGTAACAAATTGGGCAATGATATGTGAGATAAAGATGACTGGCAGTGAGATTAATGCCACAATCCACCGAGCTAATAATTCTAAGTAGTCACTCCCTCCTTTTTTCGGCTCTTTTTGTGGTGATGATTCTGGTTTTGGTTGGGAATTAGATTTGTTTGGAGTGAGATATTTCATAAATCAATTGGATGAATCTTTAAATATCGGCGAATTCTTACAAGCATTTTTGAATCGATATTTCCATTTCCATTGCCTCTGTTCAATTCGCCCAATACAAAAACCCGTTGAGTCATACACAAAAACTGTCTCATCTTCTAAATAACCTGTAGTGTCAGGTCTAGGGTTACGTTTTTTGGAGTCTAGATAGTTCCTGATTCGTAATTTACTGAATGAGGGCGTAACTCCAAGAGAGTTAATTTTGTCGGCGGTCGCTGCCCTTTGCTCGGCTTTAATGCGTTCTAGTTCTTCAGACTCACGAATCGTAATGCCACTGTTGTAAGTTTTGAATTGGGCTGGCAGTTGCGATAACCAAGGACTTGCAATTAACCCCATGCCCAATAATCCCAACATCGCTTGCTTCTGATATTTCATTGTTGAAGCCCGTCGATACTTTGTGTTGTCTGGGGTGGCGGTGCATTAGCAACACGAATATAAACAGATAGCCCAATACAAATTAGAAAAAAAATAATTGAGAATCCAAAAAGATTCTGCTCGAAGAACTTGCGCCATTTTAAGCTGGAGATTGGAATTTCTCGCTCAACAAAGAGCGTGTCAAATTTTTCAGATCCTGAATTGTCGCAGGTCGTTTCGACTTTTTTTCTGATGTCGGCACTCCTAATTCGTCTAAAAATGCTTTCGGGTCAAAACCAACAGTTGCAGCAGTAGTGAGGGTTTGAACTTGTTGCTTAATTTCATCCCCAGTCTTTAACCCGTACTCTTGGGTAATTTGTTGCCTGATTTCGGGATTCTTGGCCAACTGATAAATAAACGCTATTTCATCAAAACCTTGCTCTGTCCGTCGCTGTAATGAACGAGCATCAAGTTCACTGGTGATTTCATCGAACAATTCTTGCTCAAACTCATGAACTGCCAGCGCTTGAGCAACAGTTTTACCTGCCACAATGTCCAAGAATGCTTTAAACGTTTCCCGGCTGACTCCAGCAAGATGTAATTGTTCACTCACACTTTCTATGGCTTGAGTCTGTATATTTGCCAAATTGCTCTCACCTTCTAACAGCTTCGACTTGTCGAGGGTTGTTTGTGCTAAACTGAACAACTTTTCCAAGCGATCGCTAATATCCACAGGAAATTCTTGGGCGTTTGGATCAACAGCTGGATCTGACTGAGCCAGTTGTTCTAACCCAGCAATGATTTGCTCTGGCTTGTAGTTAGCACTCAATAATTCAAATAATTCTGCACGAGTAAATATGCTATCCGACATGATGTGTTTCTCCTAAACTGTGTGATGTAAATCCTAATTGCTCTTGTTCAAACTGGGCACGGGTGTACTCGACTTTATTTGCTTCAACAATTGCTTCGACAAGAGCCTTTTTGTCAATCCCTTGAGTGATATCTCCAAACAATTCACCAATCTTTGCTATCACCCACACTTGATAAGATGTGATCGGTGCAGCACGGAGATTTTTCTCTTGGGCTAATGCCTGCATCCTTAAAAGTATTAATCTATACTCTGGAATCAAAGAAGCGACTTTTGCCCATCGTTCCAATGTCCGGGGACAAATACCTAAAATTTTTACCGCTTTCGCTTTTGACATTGGTAAAACTAAGGGATTTACCCCTGATTGGCTTTGTTTTTGATTAAAAAGTTGTTTTCTCCATCCTGATTCCATGAACTTAGTCAAATCCGTATCAATAGCCTCAAAAAGATAGTCAATATCCGTAGCATCTAAGTGTCAATATGGATATCAATATGGATGTCCATATTGATATCAATAATCAGCGTCTATTGACTGTCTATTGACCTTGCTCTTTTATAATAAAAAACCGCGCCAAGCGGTTCAAGCTACTAAGTTGACAACTTTGTTGACAACTTTGTTGATAACTTAGTTGATAACTTAGAAATTTTCAGTGCAATATTTACCAAGCTCCTTCGGAGCGAAAACTCTTACCTTCTTTCAACCATTTATTATGATGTATTGCGGCTAAAGCTTTTACTCTCGAAGATGGTTGACGATGAGTTCTAGACGATTTTTTGCAGGCATAAGCTGTCATTGTTCTGGCTCTAATATTTAAATATCCTGATGCCTCTTCAAAACTTAATCCCCAAATTTCACAAAAAACTAATGGGTCAAGTTCTTTGATTTCTTCAGTTTGTGCGTTCATACTTTAGCTCAAAAGTTAAGTTTTGGGGTAACTGCCATTTCTGGCAGAAGCGATCGCCTTCTTTGTCCGGTGGCGATCGCTTTAATTTATGCTTGGCTCTTTTATATCAACTGGGCAAATAATTTCCCGTATGGTCATTTTGAAGCCTGACTTTGTTTAAGCAACACCGAACGCAAGTACCGCCGACACTCCCACTCTCCCCTATAAATCAGAATTCGCAGCGCCTGTATTTCCTGGATTGGAGAAACACAGATTTCAGCAATCGCAGCAATCAAATTCTGTTGCTGATGCACGTAATCTTGATGCTGCTGCTCTAGCACAGCAATCTTGGAGTTTAGTTGTTGTATCTGCCGTAATGCTTGCGTCAGGGACGATTCTTTGTTTCGAGAGCGATTCTCTAGAGTTAACGTCATTTTCTTACCCTTCTAAATTTAGATTATTTGTGTTTACTGTTGAGTCATCTGCTTCATATCATCGATTGCATCCAAGACTTCCCCCAAAATATTGAAAGCATCGTTTAAAACCACGTCATTCAATGTAGAAAAGTATTCGGAGGATTCGATATTGCGATAATCTTGACTACTGCTAATAAGCCGCAGTGTATATTGACACCCTTGCAATATGGCTTGAATTTCTGAAGTAGTTAGCTTAATTTCCATTGGTGTGTTTTAACGTTGAAAAACTGAATCAATTTCGCTGTTATCAATAGCATTTTTGGCATGGCGAACAGCTTGCGTATGATTGTCAAAAGTTTGAGTTGAAGGTGATGCCCAAGTTGTTTTTAACAGACCTGTTTTTCCCACATGAACATCCACAGCGCCATCTGATAACTCGGCAGTCTCAATTTTGTAGCCGCCATGTTTGGTTTTGTACTCTTTCATTGCCGTTAACTCACCTAAAATTTATCTCGTTGAATACTGAGGCTTGCTCCGACTAAAGAACTGCCTAAGAAGGCGGAAAAACTTACCAGCATTGCACCCAGGCAGATATTTTTTTGCTGCTGCCACCCAGAGATGATGATGTTAGGGTTATTAGTCTCGATAATCTCCAGCCCCCAACACCCCATTGCTCCTACTCCTAAAAACCCAGTTAAAAGCAGAGAGGCGATTGCAGTTCTTTCTATGGTGCGGTCAATGAATACTTTGGGGTTAAATCTTTTTCGAGTCCGACGAAGAACTAATTTATTACGAGTGTTTGAAGGCAAAGATGATTGATGAGTTACTTTATGGGTTTTCATTTTGCTTCGTCTAACTCCACAAAAAATCCTGCACCTGTATTCGTAATCTTTACCCTTCTTTGATTGACCAAGGTTTGAATCACACTAAGACTAAAATTTATGGTGCATAACCGAGCGCTGCCACCGCAACGACTTAGGTACTGAAGGCATAACTGGGAATGGTCTTTTGGGACTGGGTTAGCTTTTTTAGGCATGGTGTCTTTCCTGTTGTGGTTTGTGGGGGTCAAAGCGCTGGGTGAAAAAAAATAGCCAAGCAGTATTAATGCTTGACTAAAGTGTTTTTGAATTTAAAAGGTGAATTTCAGTTATTAGAAATTATCAAGATCGTCAAATTGATTTGTTGCAGAGTGCTTGTACGCTTTGGCTTTATTCATTTGATGATTAGAAGCTTTAATTACTGGGATTGCAGCTTCCTTAACAGAATCCTTTGCTTGTTGAAATAGAAATTGTGTCGTCCCTTGTGCATCTTCTTCTTTTGGGTCAATTTGTCCCCATAGTGAGCAAGTTAATTCTAAAGATTCGTAGTCACCTAAATTGAACTTACGTGTGTAAGTTACAGCAATAGTCTTGATTTCCATAATTTACCCAAACAATTTTTCAAAATGAAGTGTAGCTTTTTAGCATCTCTTAGAAAGTGACGCTTATAAAATTACAAATGTCGCCAGAAGTTCTTACTGATAGTCTTGAGACTGACAGTTTCTGGTTCAGATTTCGGCAATTCTTTGGACTGAACAGCTACAGGTTCATTCACCAGTAAAGAATTGAGCAGTTCTTGTTGATAGTCAACATCTACAACTGTTCGGTACACCCTGTAAGGATATATCTGCATTCCTAATGGTGTTGGGACAATTTTCAGATACTCGTTAAGGGCAAGTATGTAGCTATCACTAAAGTTCCTGTTTGCAACAGCCTGACGTATAGCATTTAATAGTTGTATCGCTCGTCTGATATCTGAAATACTGCGTTCGCCATCCATTTGTGGCTGACTTTCTCTGTATCCCTTAGATTTTTTTTCGGCTACCAGATTGTAAAATTTAGCAACCGCTCTTTGATAACTTCCTAATGTGTGGACTTTGGTTTGTGCCTGATAACCAACACGTCCCCATTGGACTATTAAGTTGCTGCCTTCAGCTTTTGCGCTCCAGAACTTGTTGCTGTTGTTAACAGCGTCAACAAAAACAAGATATGTTTCCATAGTTTTAATCTTTGAATAGTGAACAGATGAATATCTGAAAAATGGATATTCACCCGTAATGAGTTATTCAATTGTTAACAATCGGGTAATTAGCCTAGCAATTCTTTCCTTTGAGCAATGCGAAGCACTCCTGTTATGTTCAAGAGTGCTTCGCCAATATTATCAATTCATGTTCCTGAATCGTGGAGTCCGCAAACCCACAGGCTGTTGAGTGATTGGACTAGAGGCAGCCCTTGCCGAGCCAGCCCAAGATTGCATTCGCTCTACAGATGCAGCATCCTGAATAGCCAAAGGTGTGATATTCTCGCAGCATTGCATCAGATCCCCTAGCGTTACCTGCTGCGGTCGTCCCTCATCAAATGCCAGCAGTGCCGCTTCTGCTGCTAGAGTTTCTAATTCTGCGCCTGAAAACTTCGCGGTGTTTGCGGCGATCGCTTCCAGATATTCAGATTCCACTACAATGCCAAATCGCTCCAGATGAATCTTGAGGATTTGACAGCGCTCCGGTTCGGTTGGTAGATCGACGAAAAAATTTTCATCAAAGCGTCCCTTCCTCTTGAGTTCACTTGGTAGTGCTGACGGGTCGTTGCAGGTAGCTACAACAAACACGCCAGCCGTACACTCACTCATAAATGTGAGCAGATTTCCCAAAATACGCTGGGAAACACCCGTTGTGTCGCCGCTACCAGACAAAGCTTTTTCTATTTCGTCTATCCATAAAACGCAGGGTGCAATCACTTCGGCTGTTTTCAAGGCACGGCGAACATTACCTTCAGATTCACCAACTAGAGAACCAAGGAGGGACGCAATATCAAGTTGGAGTAGTGGTAAATTGAGTATGGTTGCAATGTTTTTGGCGCAAATCGACTTACCTGTTCCGGGAGGCCCCGCCAACAATACGCCTTTGGGTTGCGGCAGATGCAGCTTACGTGCTTCTTGAGTGAACAGTCGTCGCCGACGAGTCAGCCATTCGCGCAGTAAATCAAGTCCGCCAAAGGGGATTGTAGCAGGTTTGCCCAACTCAATTCCCATCTGAGCCAGCAGCCGAGTTTTGTACTCGACTATTAGAGGCGTAACTGTGGCATCAATCAAAATGCCAGCGTTGCTCAAACGCTCTTTGACGGTTAGCCGCAAGAAATCGCTGACTTCCTCTAGCGTCAGTCCCAGCGCTGCCCGTGCAAAGGTTTCTTTTTCTTCATAACTCAGGGACACTTGAAATGTGACATCCTGCTCAGTAGCAGATTCTTCAAGAAAAACCAGATATGACTCGAAGTGGTCTTGAATTTGGCCAATGTTCGGTAGTGGCACTTCACAGTAGGGGATGAGCCTTAACAAAGAATCGTGTAGTTCGATGTTTTGACCCAGCAGCACGATCCGTTTTTCTGTAGGTTTGAGTCGGTGGTAAAGGTTTTTCACTCTGGTCAAGATTTCCCAACTCATCTGTGGGGAATTCTTGCCAAGAAATGGGTGTATGTCCCCCAGAATAAACACGCCAACGCCATCAAAGTTATTGATATAGTCGAATACGAACAGCAACGGATCTGTATGAGCAGGTCTTTTGTACTCTGGCACTGACTTAAACACCAGCCCACCATCCGGTGCAATCAGGCATTGCTCCAGGCTGGATACTCCCAAGTTCCAAAAGAAAACTGGACTGTTGAGTTTTTCTTTAGCTTCGGTAGTCAACCACTGAATGATAGTTGCCTCATCGGGGGACAGGACATCAACTGCGGCGATCGGGATTTGGGAATCGAGCGTGGAGAGCAGATTTGAGAGGTTCATGTCAATTATTTCAATTACTTCATTTGTGAAATGGCGAAGCCTTTATGATCAGCAGTTACCAGCCGAGTTAAGACTGGTAACTGATGACTGATTACTGGTGCAACCGTGTTTGACTGCTTAGGGTAGTCCGAAGTTGTTGGGTTTGAGCTTCATTTTTAAATGTGCGATCGCTCTCGCTCACAACTCCCAAAGCGGATTCAAACGGTTGCGTAGCTGATAAACAACTCAAGCCCTCAAAGCCTTCAGCCTCCACTCGAACTTCACCTGTAGCATTGTCGAAATGAATCAGTATTGAACGTTCCATATTTATCTCCTCACGTACTGTTGAACTTCCTGATGTCCGGCAAAAGTTAGGCGTAGGGTTTGCACATTTCCATTAGTTGATTCAGCGATCGCACATTCACCAAATTTTTCTTGCAACTCGGCAGCTTTGACACGAACTAAATGCTTACCATAAGCCAGCATTAGTTTATTACTGAAAAAGTCTTTGCCCAACTTCGGAACTGTCTCGTAGCTGTCGTGTATTACCTCGTACACGCCGCTTGACTGATTCCATTTAAATCCGATATCTGCACGGGCTTTTATGGTACGACCAGAAACTATAATTTCAGCACTTTGTCCTTGAGAGCCACCGTAGTATCCTTTTAGTGATTGTGCTGTTTCATGTACTTGCGGATTGAGCTTCAAATCTTGCAAAGCTTGTACCAGACATTCACGGTTGGTAAGCTTGGTTTTAACGGTTGAGAAGTGTGACATGAGAATCTTGTTCCTGTAGTGGTAGAAGTGCGGTATTCTTTGTGAGGTGTATATCCATTTTTCGTTTAAGGTACTTAGTCTTGGGCGAATGCACCCGCCCAAGACTGTTTTTTACCGGAACTTAAACGACATCACGGTAGCTTTCGATAAGCCCACGTCGTCAGTCGCAAGTGATTGTAGATTGCGTTGTTCATCTAACAACTTGGCGCGAATCTCTTGCATCTTTTGCTGCAATTGACTGCGCGTATCAGAACCGAGATTCTTGGACTCAATCGCTGGATCGTTAACGATAGAATCTAAGTGCGCCATCATCGCCTCCAAGCTACTGCCAGCCTCCGGGTCAGCATTCGCTAGTAGTACCTGAACCTTCATCAGATGGCGTTGCATCTTCTTTTTAAACTGGATTGGCTTGCGTCCTGGCTCCCAGTCGCTTAATTCTTCAAGCAATTGGGCGGCAAGTTGTTCACCACCTGCCAAGGCTGATTCCCGTAGCCTTTGCTCCAGATTTTGGTCATACTGTTGGATGAACTTGGTAATCTGGTCTAGACATTCGGCTTGTTGCTGGTTCAGTTGTTCGGACAATGCCGGGATAATCACCGGGCGACCAATGACGACTTGCAAATAGTCTTCGAGATCGATCAGAGTCGGAAATGCTCTTAGCAAGTTGGCTTTGACTGACTCTTGCTTATCCTGTGCTAATTCCCAGGTGTTAAGTGAGAGGAACTGATCAATCCGCTCTTGATAATCAAGAAGTCCCGCTTCGTAATCAGCTTTTAATTGATTGCGTAAACCAGGGGCGATATTATCTCTAATATTGATTAACTGATTCCACACAAGTGGAGCTAAATCAATCGGACAAACCCAATCACCAGTATCAGCAGACATCCACTCTTGAACCGAAGCAATTTCTTGCCTTAATTGGGCGGCAGCTTCATCGAGCTTCTTAAATACTTTGATACCCCGCAAACCGACTTCGGAATTTGTAACTTTCACAAGGTCTGATTCAATTTCAGAAACCTCAGATTTTAGTACATCGGCCCATTTAGGCGCGGCAGATTTTGTACTTTTCTTTAGTTGAATACGAAAGCGGATGCGAGTTTTATTTAATTGCGAGAAATTGTGGCGTTCGACTACTGCATCAGTTAGGAAATTTGCAGCAATAGGGTTGTCGATTACTTGTACCATGATTATTTACCTCAATCACTATTTTCACTCTCGATTAAGCGAAGCTTTCTTTGTGACTATTTGAATGTCTTTAGTAGCTCTATAGATTACTTTTTTAGAGCTTTTTTGTAGTCGAACAGGTCTTTTGATGACTGGTGGTTTATGTATGGACATGGCTTAAAATAGCTGAAGTTGCTGTGAATTATCCTGTACCACAGGCTTTTGATAAACCATGCCTTCGACTTCATAACACCGAGTCATAAGTTTGTTTCGATTTAGTCGAAAGCTGGCTTTTTTTCTTTGATTTGGCAGAGGTACAAATAAATACTGTGGATGTTGGATAGTACCTTCATCGCCCAAATATCGACAATGTGTACCATTAATTTGGTAAACTTTTGATGAGCTTAATAGTGTCGCGTCATACACTTTAATCAAATTTCTTTCCATCTGATTAGTATTGAAGTAGAGTGTGCGATAATCTTTTGTGGAATCGATTTTTCTCTCCAGTCAAACTGATTAAATCTGACTGGAGAGTTTTTCACGCATAATCTGATTCAATTTTTCCTTTGATTCATCTGACAGAGCATTAAAATCAAACTCTTCAGAGTTCAAAACTTCATCAAGACTTGTTGACTCATCGATAATATTGGCAATCAAACAAGATTCATCATCGTAGTTCCAGCCATTTGCTAGAAGCCACGGCAGAATTCCCTTAGATTGCAATAGTTTCTCAATGTCGAACGAGTCAGAAAACTGCTGTAAGTTTTCGAGGTTAGGGGAAACGATTGTTGTAGTCATTTGTTGCTATTGGTAATAGTAAATACACAGCAAAAAGAGGGGAGGAGGGTTAAAGGGATTCATGAATTAAACCATCTGTAGAATAGTAAGGTTTAACCTTTCCTCTTTCCCCCTTTCCCCTTCTTCATTAGCTGTAGACAAGACTTGAGAACTGATTGAAGAAGAATTCAGCTATTCTGAATCCAGGAGTCAGAATGAATGAGTGGGGGATTCAGACCCACCACTCGCACAGAATTCAATTCTGAATTCTGGCTCCTGACTCCTGAATTCTGTTCGTTAAATATGCTTCCCTACTTGAAGGTAAATAGGGAAGCATAAAGATGAACGCAATTGCTGCAATCACCTCAACAAGTATTTGGCTATTAAGAAGGCACATCTTCCCAGTAACCAACTTCATCATCATAATTTGCTTGCATAGACTGCAATTTGTTGACGAAGTTAGCAAATTCTTCGTTAGTTAGTAACTGCCTTCCTTTTTTTCCATAGTTGTCCATGAGAAACTGTTTGCCCTTTTCCTCTTTCCAACCTAAAGCTTCAATCAATCGTTGCGACTCCATCATCAATTGATTGCGATCTAGTGCATGAGACGTATGCTTTGGTAAGTTATTGTTAGGCAATCCTTTTTTCCACCAATCGCAGATGGAATTATGCACAAGGGCAATTTCTTGAGCTATTGGTTTCTTGCCAATACAATAACTTTCCCAGTCGGGCACAGTGGGCTTTTCGTATCCGGTACATACACAGGCGTTGGAAGTTTGCCCCCCTTTCTCACGTTTCTCTGTTTTCAATATGGGACAAAATACCCACATTGAATGCCAAAGTAAATTCTTCGGTTGGTGATGTTTGCCTTGAAAACTTGCATAAGCTTGTTCGCAGGTTTCACGGAATGCCATTAGTTGTTGATCAAATGACACTTGAAATACTCCCCAAGCAGTTATTTGTACTGGTGCAATATGAAGAGGTTGATTTTGAGAATCGACGAAAATCACCATATACCGCCTACCGAATTTGTAGGCGTTCTTGTCCAAACCATCACTGCTACGCCAAACTCCAATCACCTTTCTATCGTTTCCGTATAGCAGAGGCGATCGCCCAATCACAAGTATTCGTGGTTGTCTATAGAGAGCGCCAGGAATGCCTATCTTTTCGTCGTTTTCGTCCAGCTTGTTAGTAAGAACTTTATACTCTTTCCCACCTTCTAGTTCTTTATTTTCGTACCATCCTGCTAATTGTTGATTTTCGTAAGCAATCCAAATGCCTGCGGGTGAAGGAATACTTTTGGCTGCTGGGGTCTTTTCGTATGCCTTATGTTCAGCAGAATCAAAGTCAAAAGCTGTCATAGTAGCTGCCTTTTTTTAATATTATTTTTCGCCAAAAATAAGCGAAGCTTTAATCCTGGGTGGCGAATGGCACTGATTTTAAAACAGTGGTGGAAGAGAATTCTCTTCCACCATTTCACTTACGCCGCTACCAACTCCCGACGAACTTGCGGCAGTTCAATCGGAGCAGTTGCCCTGGATAGAACCTCTACAGCCTCTCTGACGCTCCAATACTGGACTCCATCGCCACACCGCCAATAGTAAGTTTTAGGGTCATTTTCCCAGACTTCATCACCGTTTCTGACCTTGAAGAGTATGCCCAAGAACTCACTATCTAGATATACATTGTAAGCCGTCTGGAGGTCAGTCTTGCCAACATAAGTTAGTCGATAGCCGTCTACTGGCATACACAAGTCTTCTGCACGAGTGCCGCGATAGGAGCAGTTTCCGCAGCCGTGACCATCACAATCTGGGCAGATAGCAGCAGGCATATTCCACTTCGGCAGTGTAAAATCCCATTCAGCCGGTGGGGTTAATATTCGAGCCTTGTGGGAAATATAACAACCAGCGTGACCGATTACTTTATCAGAATGGTATTGGACGCTCAACAATAGCCAATCACAATCACCTAACAAGCCTATTTTCTCAGCAGCTTGTTTTAATTCCTCATCTTCCTGGTGATTGCGCTCTACTGGAGCAGAAAGACTCGCTTTTACCTCTGCTACTGCACGTTTGAAACACTCTTTGTGGTATCGAGCATAGCCGTGGATCATTTTTACCCAGACGATATCATCCGAGTTTATCCAGATAGTGACCACATCTTCGGGCTTGCACTCTTTTGAGTAGTCCGACTGATTGACGATGGTTGCAATGATTTCGCGATCGCGTGTGGTTAGCGGATCTTTTGTTGGCGTAGGGGTTGAAGTCTGTGTAATCATTAGAAAATACCTCTTAAATGGGTAAAAAGGCGATTGCTCACCGTGCAAAGTCTGCGATCGCCTTTTGTTTTGCGTAAACAACGTTGTGGTTTACCGCAACGCTCTCAAATTGCTTTGGCGTAGCCTCATGTTTCTGAATTTCAGTTATTTTCTAGCAAGAATTCACAGCACAAGGCTCTAGAGAAGGTATTGAGTGGTTGCCCTAATTGCAGGATGAGTGGATTTATTGAGTGATTTTGAGTATCTCCCCCAGCCGACTTTACCTGGCGTACCTTGTGCTATACGACGGGAGGTTCTTGTTTCTCAAATCTATGTTTTGTGTTGATCAAATCTGGGTTTGTGGTGAGCGATTCTATATTTAGCTGGGAGGCAACCACTCGTTTCCTCCCTTATATAATCTATAGTAAAGTATGACTTGTCATTTTGTCAAGGGTCACTTGTCTTGATAGGGGATGATTTTTGGATGATTTTAGGTGAACCAAAAATGTCTTGCACATCTTCACCCAGAATATTACATATATATCGAAGCAGTTGGAAGGAGACAGTCTTTGAGGCTTTATCTCCAAAAGGACGTTCTATCATAGCTATATATTGCTTTGTCACTGGATAGTTAAATTTTTGAGTGACTTCATCGGCTAATTGTTGCATGGAGACTTTGCCACGCATTTCTCTTAAGCGTTCTCCATAAGCTGCATTCCAATTAATGCTGGCAATAACGTCTAATTCTACCATAATGAGTTCTTGGCAAGTCTCACTTGACTTTATCATAATATAACTGTTATATTCTCACTAGTTTGGGTTAAAGCAAAAAGCGATCGCCAACCGTCAAGCACGCGATCGCCTTAACTACACCATTACAAAAGGGATAGTTATGTCTAACTTCTTGAATTTTAACGGGTCAAACAACAGTACTCCTTTTGACGGTATTCGTCATGTTGCTAACCAAGGAGAAGAATATTGGCTAACAAGAGAGTTAATGTAACTACTGGGCTACTGGGCTATAAAAAGTGGGAACGTTTTGCAGATGCTATCGACCGGGCTGTTAAAACACGAGAAGCAGAAACCCGTCCGCCTGATCAACCCAAAGCAGCCATCATAGCCTATGAAGCTGCACAGTTAGCCTTACTATTGGGCGAATTTGCAGGATTAGAGAAGTCCCTCACCGCGCAGTTAGCCGTTAACGCTACCACCAGAGTTAATCCCTTGCTCAAGTCGGCTGCTGATGAACTCAAGACTGCGATCGCTTCCATGAAACTGCATCAAAGACAATCGCCTGAGCCATCCCAACACTTTTAAATAGCTTTTAAAGCTGTAGTCCCTATTCCACATAGCTTAGAGCTTTTTTTAGTGCCGTTCATATCTGAGAGCAAAAATACTGTCACTGCCGATATCAGTGCTTGGTTTGAATGGGCGCGAAGGCAGAGAATCGTGCTGGCGATGTCTGGTGGGGTTGTGTATACGCCGGATGGAAAGGCGGTGGAATTGCAAAAGATTATGAGGCAGTTTCCGGTACAGGAGTAAGAGTAAAAGTGTAGTTCTGCCCGTTCTAAATCTTGAAAAGTCAAGTGCAGTGAGGAATATTTAGACAAAAGTGTTTTTAGAATGGCTAAAAAAGCTCAAATTTGCTCATGACCTTTAGAAATACTTTACTATTGGGAATTCTAAATAAAAGGACTATGAATAAAAAAGAATATGGTTACATCTATAGAAAACAGGATTTCAGAATGGAAATTTATTGAAACAGAACCTTTGGGGATAAACGGAGAAGCTGGAGAACAATTCGTTTGGCAAAAGGTTCGTGAGAATTTCACAGATGGAGAAGGCATTGCATTTTGGAGCTATCGCACTTTCTCTCACCAACAACAAATCAGGCGAGAAGCAGACATTTTGATTGTTAGCAAGGATTTAGGACTTATTATTATTGAAGTTAAATCTTTCACAATTGTCAAAATTGATGAGGTTGAAGCTACTAGATGGAAGATGGTTCCTGGATTCTACAAAGATTACATTTACCCTTACCACCAGGCAGAAAAGCAACTTTATGCTTTATTAGAGAACTGCAATAAAGAATCGATGCTTACAAATAAGGTACGTGGAAGAGTCTTAGTTGCTCTACCGATGATTACCAAAAATGAATGGAATAAGAAAGGATTTGATGAATCACATCATACTTGTCCGCCAATTCTTTTTAAAGAAGATTTAGAGAAACACAATTTAGTCAAACACATCCAAAATAATGCCACCATAATTCAATCAGGTTCTCCAACTTTAAATGACCAACAGTGGAAACAATTGCTGAAAGTGATTGGCACTCCTAAGAAATCAATAGAGAATGGAAATAACAAGCATTTAAATATTATCTCACAATCTCCTCGCGCTCAAGTTATTACTAAACTACAGGATTGGATTAGTGATATAGATTGGCAGCAACTGGAAATAGGAATGCAATCTCCTCCAGGCCCGCAGAGAATTCGTGGCATGGCTGGTTCCGGTAAAACTATCTTACTTTGCCAAAAAGCAGCCCGGATGCACTGGCGAAATCCAGATATGGATATTGCGCTAGTATTCTTTACCCGTAGCCTTTACAGCTTAATACTTGAGTTAATAGATCAATGGTTGCGTTACTTTAGCGGTGGAGAATTTTGTTACAATTCCCAAAATTCTAAACTGCGAGTTTTACATGCTTGGGGATCGGTAAATCAACCAGGACTTTACAGCACTATTTGTAGGAAATTTGGTGTTCAGCCTTTAAATGCTAACCATTTTCCAAACCAATTACCTAACGAAGCACTGGCTTTAGCTTGTAAGAATTTACTTCAAACTAAAAGCATTACTCCGATATTTGATGCCATCTTAATTGATGAAGGGCAAGACTTGATTGTTGATGATAAGCTTAAATTTGAAGATAAACAGCCATTCTATTGGATGACTTACCAAGCCTTACGACCTGTTGACTCTAACCTGCCCGAACAAAGACGGTTAATTTGGGCTTATGATGAAGCGCAAAGCCTTAATAGTTTAGTAATTCCAACTTCCAAAGAAGTGTTGGGAACAGAATTAAGTCAGTTAATTGGGGGTAAAGGCGGCGCATTCTATGAAGGTCGTATCAGAAAGGCACATATTATTCGCCGTTCTTATCGATGCCCTGGTTCTATTCTTATGGCTGCTCACGCAATTGGAATGGGCTTGCTACGACCAAAAGGATTATTAACTGGATTCACGAATCAAAAAGATTGGTTGAGAATCGGGTACGAGGTTACAGGAGATTTTAGAAGACTAGGCTCAATAATTACGTTACATAGGCCAGTTGAAAATTCGCCGAATCCAGTACATACGCTTTGGGATGGAGAAGTATTAGAGTTTAATACTTACAATTCTCGTCACACTGAACTAGAACAGTTAGTAGCAAGAATTAAAAACAATATATTTGATGAAAAGTTGAAACCTAGCCAGAATATTTTAGTGATTGTTCTGGGAGATATTCAACTACAAGATAAAACTGCAACTTATTTAAAAAATTGCGGAATTGATTTTTATCTTCCTACAGCACCAAAGAATAATACCTTTTTAAAGAATAGTGCTAGTTTCCCTAATAAATTTTGGAATGAAGGCGGTATTACAGTATCTCGCATTCATCGAGCCAAAGGGCATGAGGCAAACATAGTCTATATCTTGGGATTAGACAATATAGCAAGGAATGAAAGTAGTATTGCACTTCGGAACCAGCTATTTGTAGCTTTAACTAGAACACGAGGCTGGGCTTATCTTAGTGGAATTGGCAACTACGCCATGTATGACGAGATCCGTGAAGTAATTGAAAGTAAAAATACAATTAACTTTACTTTTCAACGACCCAAATTAGACGTTAGCGAACAAGGTTAAAAAGCTTAAATTTCGTAAAACTTGTACAAGTTTAAGATGTGATATATATTGCATTTGGGAATACTAACTAGTAAATACTTGATAATTTAAAAATTATATGGTTGATTTGTTTAAAATAATACTAGAGATGTCTCTGTTTTCTCAGAATAGTACTGAAGGGTTAGTTTTAATACCAGATTCTGAGTTGGACACTCAACCACAAAATCAGACTACGGGAAGTTATTTTATTGCAAAAAATATCTTTCCTGAAAAATGTAAAGTGCAAATCCTTCCAAATGGAGAAGGTTTTCTCAACGCACTTATAAGTATTTTATCTCAGGCTTGTCCTTCTCATTTATTCATCATACCTCCATTTGGCTTACACCGTTATTTATCAGAAGATATTCGCACAGAGTTTCCCAGGCTAAATCTTGAAGAAATTGCCCTGAAATTAGCTATAGAAAATCTTCCATCTGGTTCATTAGTCGGCGCACTTCTACCACTTGCTTTCTTTGCCAATCAGAGGGGAGGAAATTTCAGAGAAAACTTATTTAGCCAAAACTCCCCCCGTTTTTTTATAACACATGACCATTCCTGTCAACTACTAAGTTTTAATATTGATAATTTTTTCAGAATGTCTACTTTAATATTAGAGATAGGGCAACAAAAACAAATTCCTCTAAAATTTTTTAAATATTCTGAAGTTAGTGACGAAAATCAAAAATCAGAAATTATCTCTGACTTTCAACGGCTGTGTCAGCAAGAAGGTGGAAAAACAAAAAATAGCTATGGTTATGTCTTAAGAGAAAATTTACCGCCTGGAGCTATATTACTACATAACAAATATCATCCTGAACTTCGTAAGCGTTTAGAAGATTTAGCTAAATTAGGTCGAGTTCGTCCTTTAGGTGAACTTTGTGACTTATTTAGGGGGCTAAACATTGTTAATGATGCTGCACAACTCCTTAAAGGAGATTCTAATTATGCAATACCAGTTATTGAAGGTAGAGATATTCTTCAAAATGGAAGCCTTGTTTATGATGAACCACGTTATAAAGCTAAAGTTCCACTAAAAATAGCTTTAGAAGCTGGTGATATTTGTCTCAGGCGTATTATAAATTTCGCAAGGTGTAATGAACCTTTACCAGTTGCTGAAATTATAGAAGAAATGTTACCTCTAACTGCTTCGCATACTGTTATTATTCTTAGACCGAAATTATTTGTTACAACTGAAGAGCGAGAGTTATTATTAGCTTACTTGCGTTCAGATTTAGCTATTGCGTGGTTAGATGCCCAAGGAATAGGATTTGATATAAAGCCCAATATTTTAAAAGAATTACCAATACCACTTCCTGACAAAGACTTAAGCATAGCTATTCAAAGTTTGAATGAAGCTGTTAAGCAATTTGAAAAATGGAAAACAGAGGCAGAACAAGCAAGAAACCAAATCTTCAAATTCGCATCGGCTCAAGATACACGATTACATTTATTAACTGTTGGAAGGCAAGCAAGACAACGAGAAGAAGCAGCCAAGCTAGTTGATGATCTCAAGCATCGTATCCGAACTCGATTTCCTCATCCAATTGCCTATCGTTGGAGAACAGTGGAATCTTCACATCCAAATCTTGAAGGATACATTCAAGTATTGGAATGTGCCGAAGTTGCTATTTGTTATCTAGCTCAAGTATGTATTCTCTTAGCTAAAAGTTTTAATGCAGAGATTAGATATATTCAAGAAATGGCTCAACGAATATCTGATTTAGAGCGAGGAACAAACTTAGGAGATTGGATTACAATTATTAAAGAAATTTGTAATTCTAAACAATTTCGCAAACTTCCTGGTCATATACCTTTTTATGAAGTTCTAAGTTTCTTAAATCAGCCTCATGTTAATGATACACTTAATCAGATAAATCGTTATCGCAACGATCAAGCTCATGGTCGAGGGCCTAAAACATCTTCAGTAATTGAAGAAACATATAAAAATTGTTTATCCTACGTTATAACCTTACTAGAAAACCTAGAATTTTTATCAGAATATCCTCTTCGCTACATAGAAACTACTAAGAGGGATTCTTTCAAAAAAATTACTATTTATTCTTATAGGGATCTGATGGGAGATCACCCCCTTGTTTCAGTTAATATGGCTGAAACAGATGAGCCTGAAATCGAAGCGCAAAGTTTATATTTAGTTGACAGAGATGGAAGATTGCATTTGTTGCGACCACTATTGAACCGCAGAGAGTATCCTAAATACGGAACTTGGGAAACTTTTTATTTAGATTCTTATAAAAAAAGTACTGATTGTAGTATCCTTAAGAGCTTAGAACATGGTCATACGCTTAATGATTCAACTATATCACCTTTATTTAGGCAGATTGGGATGCTAAAATTTAGCAAATAAAACTAAATTATGTTTATTTGTGAGTAGACTTAAAACATATATCATTTCGGAGAAAATGAAGCAATGTTTAGCTGGAGAGTAAGCTATTGTTTATTCATTTTGTTTATTATATTTTAGTGAATGTACTAAAATATAATAACTTTCTGTAGCTACTTTTAGTTATATTCAAATACTAAATCCTATATTTTTAATATAGAACATTTAGCTATTTATCTTTAAATTTTTCAACTAACCCAGTTCAGTTTCTCTAATAATTCTCAAAATTTCTGTACTGCTTCTTCAAGAGTACTAAAAGACACTCGATTTAGGCGATCGCTCCCCTACCGCCCACCACCACCCCTCACGCGACACCAACAGTTTCATTGAAAGACCGCAATATTAAAACAATCCATCAGCATCACCTGTTACGGATTTTAAGTTTTCCCGTAGCAGAGGCTTTTCTAACAACTTGCTGGTAAACCGAATCTTTGCACAAGGCTTAACACCAATACGGCTGGTATCAATCCAGTAGCCAATTTCAGGCGGACTAGTGATAATCTTGGGAGGTTCAATAATCTCTGCGATCGCCGTCGGCGGGCGGTTACGCTTGGTCAAAAGCAGAAATTTTATAAAAAATGACTGAATTAAGTAATCTTACTACTTACATTGTACTTAAGCTTACTTTAAAACAGAAAAGACTTGTGAGCATCAACTTGCTTGCTCAGAGGTATTAATTCAGTAATTACTACTATCTTTACTAATTAATCTGCTGCCAAATTTTCAAAATTAATATAGGCTAACAATGGCACAAACTATGAACCATTCACCTGGTTCAATAGTCACCTGTCGCAGTCGGCAATGGGTGATACTACCTTCAGAAAATCAAGATGTTATTCGTCTACGACCGCTTTCTGGCAATGAAGATGAAATAGCTGGAATTTATCAAAAGCTTTTAGAAGAAGAGCTAGAGAAGATTGAATCAGCTACATTTCCTCTACCTCAAGCTACTAGCGTACAAGACCATGCAGCCGCACTTTTGCTTATGGATGCTGCACGTCTTTTACTCCGTAGCGGTGCAGGGCCTTTTCGTTGTTTAGGACGATTGTCATTGCGTCCCCGTCCTTACCAGTTAGTTCCTTTATTGATGGCACTAAAGTTAGAGACGGTAAAACTGCTTGTAGCTGATGACGTGGGTATTGGTAAGACCATCGAAGCTGGGTTAATAGCTCGTGAATTGCTAGACCGAGGTGAAGTTAAGCGAATTGCAGTACTGTGTCCACCACACTTATGCGATCAGTGGCAGCAGGAATTAAGTGAAAAGTTTCATATTGATGCGGTGGTAGTACGTTCTGGCACAGCTTCCAAATTAGAGCGAAACATACCTAATAATGACAGTGTTTTTAGTTATTATCGTCACCTGATTGTTAGCTTGGACTATGCCAAGGCAGATCGTCGTCGCGCCAGCTTTATAACTCACTGCCCTGACTTAGTAATTGTGGATGAAGCACATACTTGCGCCCGTCCAAATAAAACTACTACATCCCAGCAACAGCGACACCATCTGATTACAGAAATTGCCCAAAAACAAGAACAGCATTTACTGTTACTTACAGCTACTCCTCACAGTGGGATTGAAGAATCTTTTCTCTCACTTTTAGGTTTGCTGAAGCCAGAGTTTGAGCATTTCAATCTCAATAGCTTAACTGACAAACAACGTGACCACTTAGCCAGTCATTTCGTTCAGCGCAGGCGAGCAGATGTCAAGCTTTGGCTAGGGAATGAAACTCCTTTTCCTGAACGAGAGTCAAGCGAGGAATCATATAAGTTATCGAAAGAGTACAAAGAATTATTTGATGAAGTCTATAATTTTGCCCGTGGCCTAGTGAAAACGACTACGGCGGACATGAGCCATGCTCAACGTCGGGGAAGATACTGGTCAGCTTTGGCTTTGATTCGCTGTGTTATGTCTTCGCCTGCTGCTGCGATCGCTACATTAAATCGCCAAGTTAGTAAATCAGGCGATCGCTTACTGGCTGATTTAGACGAGGATTTGATGAGTTCTTATGTTCATGATCCCACAGAGCAAGAACAAGCGGTTGATGCTTCGCCAACTTTGGTCATAGAACAGGGACAGCAGAGTTACAAAGACGCAGACAAACGTAAACTTAAAGCTTTTGTGCAAGCAGCAGAGAAGTTGCAAGGTGGCAAAGACCAAAAGCTGCAATCATGCATTGCTACGGTAGAATCTTTCCTCAAAGACGAGATGAACCCGATTGTCTGGTGTCGCTATATTGCTACAGCAAACTATGTAGCTGATGCTCTCAGGCAGAAATTAGAAAAGAAAGGTAGTCAGATCCGCGTAATTGCGATTACTGGAGAACTTTCTGAAGATGAGCGGGAAACTCGACTAGAAGAGTTAAAATCTTATCCCCAACGAGTGCTAGTTGCTACGGACTGTTTGAGTGAAGGGGTAAACCTGCAAACGCACTTCAGTGCAGTAATTCACTACGATTTACCCTGGAATCCTAATCGGTTAGAACAACGCGAAGGACGTATTGACCGCTACGGACAAACAGCAACTAAGGTGAAAACCTGCTTGCTTTATGGTCGAGATAATCCTGTTGATGGTGCAGTTCTGGATGTTCTGATTCGGAAAGCTGTGCAGATTCACAAGTCTTTAGGAATTACTGTTCCCGTACCAATGGAAAGCACAACTGTAGCAGAAGCAGTATTTAAATCCCTTTT
The DNA here is from genome assembly GCF_051172895.1 of Nostoc sp. CALU 1950. NCBI lineage: Bacteria > Bacillati > Cyanobacteriota > Cyanophyceae > Nostocales > Nostocaceae > Nostoc > Nostoc sp. CALU 1950. The sequence continues at coordinate 28,852 of NZ_JBDNJQ010000037.1, forward strand.
TGAACGTACTACTGAGGTTATTCAATTATCGCTGTTTGATTTTCAAGAAGAATCTGCGGTTGATAAAGTTCATAAGAATTGGGACAAGGCAGTAGAACGTGAAAAAACCAATCGGACTCGCTTTGCTCAACGTGCCATTAAGCCTGAGCAAGTAGAACAGGAATTAATTGACTCTGACCAGATTTTAGGGAATGAACAGGATGTAGAGCGGTTTGTCTTGTCGGCCTGCGATCGCATATCTTGTTCTTTAATTAAGAAAAAGCAGGGAAGGTCACTGAGCGAAGCCGAAGTGTGGTTACTTTCCCAACCACCGGATTTTCTCAAGTCAACGTTAGGGGATAAGTCGCGTTTACTCTCTTTTACCACCCCAACACCAGAGGGCGTGGAATACGTAGGACGAAATCACCCTTTAGTAGAAGGCTTGGCACGGTACATCCTAGAAGATGCACTTTCCCATACAAATGAACCGATCGCAGCACGATGCGGCTTTACTACAACTAATGCGGTACAAAAGCGCACAACTTTTCTGCTGGTAAGGTTACGGCATTTGTTAGACAGTTCTAAACGTACTACAGAAACGCGAAATACCACATCTCTACTAGCGGAAGAATGCGCGGTTATTGGCTTTACAGGTTCGCCCTCTAGCCCTAGCTGGTTGACGCAGTTGGAAGCAACATCACTACTGCAACAAGCCAAGCCAGTCAGCGATGTTACTAAAGCTATGAAGCAGATAGAAATTGGTGAGTTACTCCAAAGGTTAGAAGAACTCCAGCCAGATTTGGAAAAGTTTGCCAGAGAAAGAGCAGAAGAACTTTTACAAAGCCATAGACGCGTCAGAACAATGACCCAAGAAGGTCGAATTCGCGTCACCCCCCAATTGCCGATGGATGTTCTCGGCATTTTCATCCTCCAACCCGGATGTAAGTAAAAGGCTGGTTGTTCTGCAACTGCGCTGCTGTCAGCCATTAATTTTTTATTTTTAATTCTCCAGATATGAAAACTACATTAACTGCGCTTCAAATCGAAGGAAATTTACTAGCTCCAGATATGACTGCCCAAATGCTAGAAGGCAAAATCAAAGGACAATTGCCAGAAGACTTTGGTTTTAATAAAACTGACAAGCTAGCAGATGAAATTGCTACTGCCTGGGGCGATGCTAAAGCATACTGGGCAGCATTTCAACGGGCATTGGCAAGGCTCGATGAGAATAACTCGGCTACTACAATTACCCGTGAACTTTGGACAGTGCCATTACTGCAAAGTTTAGGTTATGAACCTCTATATACCGCAACAGCCGAAGTCGTAGAGGACAAAACTTATGCGATTTCCCATCGTGCAGAAGCAGGAAAAAATAAGCCACCTATCCACATTATTGGTTGTCGGCTAGAAATCGATAAACGTCCTCCCAGTGGCACACCCAGGTTATCAGCACACGCACTGGTGCAGGAGTATCTTAACAAGACAGAGCATCTGTGGGCGATCGCAACCAATGGTTATCGCTGGCGGTTACTGCGTGACTCTTCGTTGATGACTCGGCTTACATATATCGAATTTGACTTAGAGCAGATTCTCAGTGGTGAGAACTTTGCTGAGTTTGGGCTATTTTATCGACTCTTTCACCGTTCCCGATTGCCTGAAGGTATGGATGATGCGGATAAGTGTTTGTTGGAATATTACCACCAAGAAGCGAGGCAACAGGGTGGACGAGTGCGCGATCGCTTACGGGATGGGGTAGAAAAAGCATTAGATTTGTTAGGAAATGGTTTTCTACAACATCCTGCAAATGAATATTTACGGCAGAAGTTTGCAAATGGCAGTTTGAAGGATATTGATTATTACCGTCAATTGTTGCGGTTGATTTATCGTTTACTGTTTTTGATGGTGGCAGAATCCCGCAATTTATTATTAATTGGGGATGATTTAGAGAAAGCACGAATCTACCGAGAATATTACAGTATTGAGCGATTACGAGAGTTAGCTGAACGTCCACATTGGCGACGAGAGGGTTTTCAAGATTTATGGCAGGGTTTATGGATAACTTTCTTACTATTTGATGAAAACTGGCGGGGAGAAGTTTTGGGTTTGTCTCCTCTCAATGGAGATTTATTTGGTTCTAAAACTCTCTCAGCTTTAGATGATTGTGCGATTGATAATTATGATTTACTTATAGCGATTCGCCAATTGTCGCTGTATCAAGATAACGTACAACTCCGGCGGGTGAATTATGAATACTTGGATGTGGAAGAATTCGGGAGTGTTTATGAAAGTTTGTTAGATTTTCATCCGCAAGTAATCCAACGTCAAGGAAGATATGAGTTTGCTTTAGTACCTGGTAGTGAAAGAAAAACTACTGGTTCTTACTATACTCCCCAGGAACTTGTACAACAGCTTATTAAAACTACACTTATACCAGTAATTGAAGAAAAATTGAATAGCTTTCATAGTTATGGTTTAGCATCAGAAAATATTGAGTTACTGAAGCGTAACAAAGAACAAGCATTGCTAAGTTTAAAAGTTTGTGATCCTGCCTGTGGTTTTGGAAATTTTCTTTTAGCAGCAGCAAGAAATATTGGTAAAGAGTTAGCCAAAATCCGTACTGGTGAAGCCGAACCCGGAAGTCAGCCTTTAAAGTCAGCAATTCGAGATATTATTCAAAATTGTATTTACGGTGTAGATTTAAATCCATTAGCAGTGGATTTATGCAAGGTAGTATTATGGATTGAAGGATTTCCTGGCAAGTTACCACTTAACTTTTTAGATCATAGAATTAAATGTGGTAACTCCTTAGTTGGGATTTTGGATCTGGATTATTTAGATGTGGGAATCCCTGACGGAGCATTTAAGCCTGTGATTGGAGATGATAAGAAAATTGCTAGCCAACGGAAGAAGATTAATCAAGAACATTGTAAACATATCAAACCTAAACAAAGGCAGTTAGAGTTAGCTTTACATGGGGAGATTCAGGAAGAAAGACACCAGTATGCGGAAGAATGGCGAAAGTTAGGGGAGTTTGGCGAAAAAACTACTGTTGATGTCAGAACCAAGCAAGCTAGATATTATAAAAATCTCAGTATCTCTCGTTGGCGATGGGATAGAGATGCATGTAATTTGTGGACAGCAGCCTTTTTTATGCCGTTTACGGAAAAAAATCTGCAAGTGTTACCGACGACTACAGTGTTAAGTCAGCTATTGCAGGGAAATAAAATTACTGAAGCAGTAGTAGAAGCTGCAAAGAAGTTAGCGCAAGAAAAGTACTTTTTCCACTGGTGTTTGGAGTTTCCCGAAGTTTTTCCCAAGGGAGGAGATAAAAAAGGATTTGATTGTGTTTTGAGTAACCCGCCTTGGGAACGAATTAAGCTACAAGAGAAAGAATTTTTTGCTTCTCAAAGTGCGGAAATTGCTAACGCGATAAATAAGGCAGCCAGGGAGAAATTGATTAAGGAATTACCTACGAAAAATCCTGAGTTAGCACAAGCCTTTGAAGATGCGAAACATGATGCTGAGGCGCAGAGTAAGTTTATTCGGGAGTCGGGTAGATTTCCTTTAACTGCGGTGGGTGATATCAATACTTATTCTATTTTTGCTGAGACTACGAGAAAGTTGATTTCATCTGATGGAAGAGTTGGGGTAATTGTTCCTACCGGAATTGCAACTGATGACACTTGTAAAAAGTTTTTTGGAGATTTGACGCAGAAAGAAGCTTTAGCAAGTCTGTATGATTTTGAAAATAGAGAAGCAATATTTGCTGATGTACACCGAAGTTATAAATTTTCTCTATTGGCTATGAGCGGTAAACCAATTAAACGTGGTAATTTTACCTTCTTTTTAACTCAACCTCGACAATTAGACAATCAAACGCGTCTATTCCAGCTTTCACCTCAAGATATTGCATTAATTAATCCTAATACACTAACTTGTCCAGTTTTTAGGACTAGCCAAGATGCTGAATTAACTAAAAAAATTTATCAGCGTCTGCCTGTTTTAGAGAATGAAAAAACAGGTATAAATCCTTGGGGTATTTCGTTTATGACAATGTTTCATATGTCAAATGATAGTGGTTTATTTAAAAATGAGGCGGGTAATGATTTAGTTCCACTTTACGAAGCGAAGATGTTTCATCAGTTTACTCACCGTTGGGCCACTTATACAGATAATGGCGATACTCGTGATTTGACAGATTTAGAAAAATCTGAATTATCTTTTTCAATTCAACCTCACTACTGGGTAAGTCGTACTGAGGTTAAAAAACGGTTAGATAACAAGTGGAATAAGAATTGGATCATTGTTCAAAGAGCGATTGCAGACCTCAATAATGAAAAAAGATTTATATGTTCTATAGTTCCTATAAGCGGTATAGGAAACTCAGCCTTGATTCATAACATATCTAAAGATATAGCTAAAATTAGTGTTTATTTAGCTAACTTAAATACTTGTATTGTCGATTATCTAATAAGAGTTAAAGCGCAAAATCCAAACTTAAATCAGTTTATACTTAAACAACTCCCCATCCTCCCCCCAGAATTATACACCCCAGAAGATATCAAATTTATTAGCGATCGCGTACTCGAATTAGTCTACACCGCCTGGGATATACAACCCTTCGCTAAAGATATGGGATACGACGGCGAACCCTTCATTTGGAATCCTAACAGACGTGCATTATTAAGAGCAGAATTAGACGCATATTATGCCAAACTCTACGGACTCACCCGTGATGAACTGCGATATATTCTCGACCCTGCTGATATCTACGGCGCAGACTTTCCCAGCGAAACATTCCGCGTTTTGAAGAATAATGAAATTAAGCAGTTTGGTGAATATCGCACACAAAGGTTAGTTTTAGAGGCATGGGATAGGATGTTTGAATAATTTATGGTTTTCTCAAAAAATGGATAAAAATTACGAATGTGGGCTAAAGCCATGTGGACATTATCAGTTACCGACACTTTCCTGAATGAACTATTAAATTTACCTCAAAATATTAGCAAGAAAGTTACTAAATCGGTCAAAGTTTTAGAACAAGACCCAATTTCTGCTGGAGGAGATGCTAAAAAACTCAAGGGTCATCAAAACAACACTTATCGTATCCGGGTAGGTGACTATCGCGTATTTTACAGCTTTGGTCAAGGTTGGGTAAAACTTTTGAGTGTGCGTAAACGAGATGAACGTACCTATGAAATAGAAATTCCACAATTTCAAACACCCACAACACCACCTCAAGAAGATGTAGAAGTGCAGGAAAACAAGGAACAAAAGACTGTTTTTGAACAAGATTCTGTATTTTCTTCATCGTCTTTTAATTCCCCTGGATCTTGCCAAATCACCACTGCTTTACCCGTTGAACTAACTACGTCACTACTACAACAGTGGCAAATTCCTCAACAATACTGGACAGATATTCTCAAAGTAGATAATTCAGAAGCAATTCTGGAATTACCAATCCCAGATAAACTGATTAGTCGGATACTTGATAATCTCTTCCCGCGGCCCATTGAAGAAATTGAGAAACAGCCACAATATATTCTCAAAGGGACTGAAGATTTAGATCGATTCTTTACAGGTGACTTGAGTGCTTTTCTCCTCAAGCTAGATCCTGAGCAAGAAAAACTCTGTGATTTCGGTGGAAGTGGCCCTATTCTTGTCAAAGGTGGCCCAGGGACAGGTAAATCCACCTTAGCTCTTTATCGAGTGCAAAAGTTATTACAGCAAGGATATCGCTCAATTGTATTCACGACTTATACCAATGCCCTCGTTACTTACTCCCAACAACTTTTAGAACAGCTGTTGGGACAATCTCCTCAAACTTTAGGTGTAGAGGTTATTACAGTTGATTCTCTAATTTATGACTACTACATTAAAAGCTACGACAAACCTGTATTTGCTACACAGCAACAATGCTTAGGCTGTTTACAATCAGCCCTTGCCACTACAGAAATTCCTGCCAGCAATATTTTTGATCAGCGAGTACGCCGACAAACTCTAGAAAATTTAGGACTTCCTTATTTACTCCAAGAAATTCAGAACGTAATTCAAGCTTGGGGTATTCCAAGCTTGGAAGAATACCAGAATTTGGAGCGCCACGGTCGAGGAGTAGCTTTAAAAGCCAACATCCGAGAAGCAATCTGGACAGTTTACCAAACTTGGCGATCGCTGATGGCAGCTAAAGGGTATATAACTACAGAACAAATGCGTTTACAAGCATTGGGAGTAGTTAACCAACTTTCACAAAAATCTTATCAAGCAATAGTGATTGATGAAGCTCAAGACTTATCACCTGTTTCCTTACGCTTTCTTTTGGGATTAGTACCCGACTTGTCTGGAGTTTACTTAACTGCTGATGCTTCCCAATCGCTTTATCAGCGAGGTTTTAGTTGGAAACAAATTCACTCTGATTTAAAAGTGGCTGGACGAACCCTTGTTCTTAAACGTAATTATCGTAACACCCAGCAAATTATTACCGCCTGTATCAATATTCTTGAAGGTACGGAAGCAGGAGATTCTGAATGTTTATATCAAGAGCCATCAAACCATCAAGGAGATTTACCATCTCTATTACTAATTGATAATACTGAACAAGAAATCCAAGCTATCAAGGCTTTTTTCATTACCGCAGCTAAAAAATTTCGTTTTCCTCTCCACGGTAGTGCTGTACTGTGTCCCAGCAATCAAGCCGGAAAGTTATATGCTGAAAAACTTACTAAGTTGGGACTCAAAGCAATCTTTGTTTCAGGTAAAGAAATCAATCTAAAAGCACCCTATATAAAAGTTTTAACCTTACATTCTGCGAAAGGTTTGGAGTTTCCTGCTGTTGTGGTTGTTGGATTGAAAGCAGGACAATTACCACATGTAAACCTTCAAATCCCTATGGATGAATCCAATATCATGATCAATGAACAAAAACGTTTGTTTTATGTTGCTTGCTCTCGCGCTATGCGTGCCTTGATGGTCTGCGGCTCTGCTATTTCTCCTTCTCAATTTGTTCAAGCTTTAAATAATGCTTATTGGGAAATCGTTCAAAATTAATACATAAACTATAGATTTATAATTACTAATTATGAAAGTACCTGTAAAACTACAAGAATTATTAGAGCAGCCGGAAGCTTTTATCTCAACTATTAGTGATATTATCGGTCAAGGAAAAGCAATAGTTGACTGTACAAATGTTGAGATAGTTCCGCCGGAAAAACTTGATTTAATTTTTAGTAAAATTCCTGAAGATTGGGACTTCTTACAATTGGGCGAAGTTTTTGACCCTGTTACATTTACAAATACCTTTGCTAACCAAGTTTCAAATTATATCGACCAGCGTATAGGACGGACTCAACCTCAATCCTCAATTGCAAATGACCAATTAGCAAATACTAACGATCTTGATATCTTCAACTTCCGCAACGAGGTAATAGGCGACTACCGCCGCTATATAGAAAGCTTCCTCAAAATCCGCGATCGCAAAGTCAAAGAATTTGTAGACGCAGAATTAGATAAGGGGCAACTTTGGACTGATCCCCTAGTACAACTCAATCCTAGCTATAAAAAGGGTGCAACAGTTAAAGAGTTAGTACAACAGCAGACCCTTCATCCAGACTGCGAGAAATATTTCTACAAAAAAGACGGCACACCCTTTACTTTCCACTATCACCAAAAGCAAGCATTTGAAACCGCACAACGCCAAGAACCTTACGTTGTTACCACAGGCACAGGTTCCGGTAAAAGCATGACTTACGTCGTGCCTATCTTCAATGATTTACTGCGTCATCCTGAAATTTCAGGAGTCAGGGCAATATTGGTTTATCCCATGAATGCCTTAATTAACTCCCAAAAAGAAGAACTCGACAAATTTTTACGCCAAGTTCCGAATACTCATATTCGTGTTGAAAAATACACCGGGCAAGAAAGTTTAACCAAGAAAACCGAAATTCAAAATAACCCACCCCATATTTTGCTCACCAACTACGTGATGCTAGAGTTAATGCTCTCACGCACTCACGAAAATAAACTGGTCGAATCTCCCAATTTAAAATTCCTGATACTGGATGAATTACACACCTATCGTGGACGACAAGGTGCAGACGTTGCCATATTGATCCGCAAACTCCGTCAGCGTAGCAAAAGTAATGAAGAATTACTCTGCATTGGCACAAGTGCCACCATGTCAACAGTCGGTTCCCGCGAACAACGCCGTCAGGTTGTGGCAGATGTCGCTAGTAAATTATTTGGCGTGGAAATTAAACCCAACAATGTCATTGATGAAACCCTAGAACGTTCTATCCAACGTGCTGAACCTACTATTGAACAACTACGCCAAGGAATCTTAGCAGGTTCACCAACCGAATTAGAACAAACACTAACAGAATTCCGAAACCACTCCTTGAGCTACTGGATCGAGATGAATTTTGGTTTAGAAGAAAGAGAAGGGCATCTCGTCCGTCGTCAACCCATTAGTTTAGAAACAGGTGCAACCAAACTTGCCGAACAAACTCAGCTTTCAGAGGAAATTTGTTTAACAGTCCTCAAACAGATGTTCTTGTGGGGAAGCAAAACTAATGGACTTGCTTTCCGCCTACATCAGTTCATTTCCCAAGGGGGAAGCGTTTACGCCACTATTGAAAATCGAGACAAACGCCATTTAACCCTTGAAGGTCAATATACAACTACCGACAACCGCCTGCTTTATCCCCTCGTCTTTTGCCGGGAATGCGGACAGGATTACTACGTCGTGCGCTACGATGCCGATAAGCATATTATCCTGCCCCAATTGCCCACTGCATTAGATATTAGTCCTGATGATGCAGATATTACCGAAGGTTATCTTACCCTCGATGAACCAGAACTTTGGGATACAAGCGATGAAGATAGACTTCCTGACTCTTGGTTTAGTGAAACCAAAAAGAAAGGACGGGTTGCCAAAAAAGACTTTGTAAGGTTTATTCCCCGAAAACTCCAAATTCTACCCAATGGTAAAGTTACATCCTCCCTGTTGCAAGGAACCACTTGTTGGTTTATTCCTAAGCCTTTTCTAACCTGTCTCAACTGCGGCGTACTTCATGACAAGAAACGCAACGAATTTGCCAAACTCTCTCGCCTCAGCAGTGAAGGACGCAGTACCGCTACCACTCTACTTTGTCTTTCTACCACCAGCCGCCTCAAGCAAGTCTTTACAGGGGAGAAAGCTAAAGCTGCCAAAATCCTCAGTTTTACCGATAACCGTCAAGATGCGTCTTTACAAGCGGGACATTTCAATGATTTTGTCCAAACCAGTTTCTTACGGGCTGCACTTTTAGGTGCAATACAAGCCAAAGGGCAACTCACCCACAGCGAATTAGCTAGTGTAGTCGTCCAATATATGGGAATTACTCAAAACGACTATGCCAAGCAAGCAGCAGAGTTTGGTGTCGGGAAGCGACGTAATGAAGAAGCCTTTCGCAAACTAATTGAATATCGCCTTTACGAAGACTTGCGCCGGGGGTGGCGCATCGTTCAACCCAACCTCGAACAATGTGGACTGTTGATAATTGAATATGATGGACTTCAAGAAGCCTGTGCTGACAACAATCTTTGGCAAAAACACCGCCATCCTCTTTTACTACAAGCCACTCCGCAACAACGTTTCATCATTACCCAAGCATTCCTCAACCATTTGCGGCGAGAATTAGCAATTGATGCCAAACTTTTACAACCAGACCAAAAAGATTCAATCAAAAGCGAAGTCATTCAAGCTCTTAAAGAACCTTGGGTATTCGATGAGAACGAATATTTATACTTAGCAACTTGGGCAACTATTAACACTGGTGGTAACGAAAAAGCGAAAGTTAAACTTACTACTAGAAGTAAAATTGGACGATTTTTGCGATCACCAAATACATGGTCGCTCCGCAGCCAACTTTTAACAGATGTAGAGTTCAACAGCTTAATCACTAATCTAATTGATGCTTTGTGTGATGCTGGCTACCTAGTGCAAGAAAAATCTGAGGTACAGCTACGCATAGACTCACTACTATGGAAAGCAACCAACCTCAAGGAAATCCCTACCGATCCCTTAACATCGCGTCGCTTGCAGGGTAACGATAAACCCAATATTTCAGTTAACCAATTTTTCCAAGGTTTTTACCAAACCAACGCCTTGCAAATCCAAACAATGGAAGGGCGAGAACATACCGGACAGGTAAGCAACAAAGACCGTCAAGAACGAGAAGAAAAATTCCGTCAAGGACAATTAGCTGCATTGTTTTGTTCTCCGACAATGGAATTAGGTATCGACATTTCCGACCTTAGCGTTGTCCATCTCCGAAACGTTCCCCCCAGTCCTGCTAATTACGCTCAACGTAGCGGTCGTGCTGGTAGAAGTGGACAGCAAGCTTTAGTCATTACTTATGCTTCCATTGGTAGCGGTCACGATCAATACTTTTTCAAGCGCCAAAATCAAATGGTTGCTGGGGTAGTTGCTCCACCAAAACTAGAATTAGCCAACCAGGATTTAATTAAATCTCATGTTTACTCGATTTGGTTAGCACATACTGGGGTTTACTTGGAAGATTCCATGAATAAAATCTTGGATTTGGAATTAGAAAACTATCCCCTCAAAGACAGCATTCGCCAACAACTTACCCTGGGACAAGCCAAATTAACCCAATGTCTGCAAGCCGCCCAATCTATCTTCTCAGACTTTTTCTGCCAAGAGGATCTGCAAAAAGCTTCTTGGTATTCTGTAAATTGGTTACAGAATACCATCGAAAATGCTTTGAATGCTTTTGACCGTGCCTGTAAGCGTTGGCGAGATTTATATATAGAGTCAGTTAAACAGTTAGAATCTGCTCGTCGCACTATTGACCGTTTTGCTAGAGGTGATGTTGCTCAGGAAGAACGTAACAATGCGGAAGCACAGGCACGAGAAGCACAACGACAAATTGATTTACTCGTAGGACACAGCCAAGGTAAGAGTAATTCCCAGTTTGAATTTTATCCCTATCGTTACTTTGCTGCCGAAGGGTTTTTACCAGGATTTAACTTCCCACGTCTGCCAGTCCGAGCATTTATTCCGGCTGGTGAAGGTGGTGAATTTATTTCTCGCCCCCGCTCAATGGCATTACGGGAATTTGCTCCCAATAATATCCTTTACTACGAAGGTAGTAAATTTATGGTGGCCAAAACAAAAGTTCCCGTTGGTGGCATTGAAGGCGAGTATAAACGGGTGAGTGTCTGCGCTAACTGCGGATATTACCACGACGGCGATTTTCGTGACACTTGTGAAAACTGCGGTGCAGAAATTAAACCTGATGCTCATGGCAATGTAGCCAAATTGACTCGTGTACTGCCAATGGAAACTGCGATCGCTCGTCGTCGAGAACGCATTACCTGCGACGAAGAAGAACGGCTCAAGTACGGCTACAACATCACCACTCATTTCCGCTACGCTAGTCAAAAGCGGGAATCAGCTATTGTCCAAGCATCTGACGGTACGCCACTGTTCAAGTTAACCTATGGAGCTACAGCTACCATTTGGCGAATTAATCGGGGGCTGAAGAAGAATAGAGAAGACCGAGGATTTAAGCTCAATCCAATAACGGGTGTATGGGGCGACCATAAAAATCCACAGGCTCAACAAATACCCGACAGCTTGCATCTCGAAGTGAATTTAATGGTTGATGATACTTGCAATATCTTGATTGTTGAGCCATTAAATGTTCCTGTGGAGGACAGAGAAGCTTTTATTGCCACTCTGCAATACACCTTAGAAACTGCAATTCAAGCCGTTTACAAATTAGAAGCTGATGAACTCGACTCCGAACGACTAGGCGAAGGCAAGTATTTACTGTTCTGGGAAGCTGCTGAAGGTGGTGCTGGTGTACTATCTCAGCTATTAGAAAAACCAGAGGCATTTAGAAAAATTGCTGATGCAGCTTTCGACATTTGTCATTTTACACAACCTAAAGACAGTTGTATTCAAGCTTGCTATGAATGCTTGCTCTCTTACCGCAATCAATTTGACCATGCACTGATAAATCGTCACTTAATCAAACCTTGGCTTGACCTCTTGCTGAAGAGTAGCGTTATTACTCAAGTCAAAGGGCTTTCTCGCAATCAGCAATATCAAAAATTGCTGGAACAGACAGACCCTAACTCTGATTTTGAGCGTGTGGTTTTGCAGGAAATTTATCAACGGGGGTATAAATTACCCGATGCTGCTCAGAAATTTATTCAAAAGGCGAACTGTAAACCAGATTTTGTTTATGAGGAAGAGGCGATCGCTGTTTTTTGTGACGGTTCAGTTCATGATAGCCCCGATCAGCGCAAGCAAGATAAAATTGAGCGCGATAATCTTAGGTACGAGACTGGTTATACTGTACTGACATTGCAACATGATGAAGATTGGAAAACTAAGTTGGCTATTCTGGCAGGACTATAATTCTTCATGTAACCGATTTCATTTTCGTTCCTTGGGTAATTGCTGTTTCTTTTTTATCAAATACTGAAATATTTATGTAGGCAATATTTGGCATAGGATAGAGTAAGATTATACAGGTAAATGGAATAGACATGGAAGATTTTGAGCGTGTTGGAGAATGGTGGCTACCAGAGATGCCAGACAGAAAAGTAGCAGGAATTTTGAAATTTAACCCAACGATAGGAGGAACTTTAGAGTTACTTGGTTCTTTAATTAATGTTCAAGATGGCGACCAACCTTCGCACCCACAACTGATTTTAGGAAATTGCCTTGGGGGAAGAGTCTCTTTATTAAATAACTCTAAAATTAGATCACAATTAACCCTTGAAGGAGTTGGAATAACTATCTTTCAGACAAGACTTATCTGCGATGGTTTACATATAGCAAATAAAGTTGATCTGCAATTTTTAAGTTTATCTATTCATTATTCATATCTTAATCAATGGCTTAGTGTAAGTAATTTTGATATTAAAAAATCTTATGAGCAAGGTGAATTAAATATCAATTGCAAAAATAATATATCAGTTATTCAAACATCTCTAGGTGAAGATATTAAGCTTTCATTTGATGTTATATCTTTTCATGAGGAAACATGGGTTCAAGACCTTGAAATAAATCAAATAGCCTATGCAACAATTAGCTTTTCAGAGAAGCGCCCATTAAAGGAAATTGAAAAAATCATGCTGAATTTTCAAAATTTTTTATCTTTCGCTATTATGCACCCTGTATATCCACTCATTGTAACTGGAATAATGGTAGCAGAAATTTTCGACTCTCTAGATGGAAGTTACAAACAAGGCGCTGTTTCTGTTAAATTGTATCGACCTATTTTAGATGGATTTAGAGAGTACCAATCTGCTTTATTTCCAGCAAAATCCCCTTTATTCCATGCAGATATACTTTTTGGTTTTCGTAAAATATCCAATAATTTTAATACATTAATACAAAACTGGTTCAAAAAGACCGATTGGCTAGAAACTGTATATAATTTATATTTTTCTACTTTTTATAACTCCAATCTCTATCTGAATAATATATTTTTAATTTTAGTTCAGGCTCTAGAAGTCTACCATAGGAAAAATCCCGAATTTGAACAATTAGAAACCTCAGAAGATAAGCACACTCAAAGAATTGAACTCATACTAAATGATACTCCAATTGAGCATCGTGAATGGCTAAAATCAAAGCTCAAGTATAGTAATGAGAAGCGATTAGCAGCGAGATTACAGGCAATTTTTGAATACTTGTCAGATATTATACTGCAACTTGCAACTGCAAGAGATGGATTTAAGAGATTTTCAAATAAACGAGAGCAAAAGCATTTTATTAGACAAGTTGTTGATAATAGAAACTATTTAACACACTACGATGAAAGTCTTAAGAATAGAATAGGAGATGAGTCTAAACTCTACTATATCACTGAAAAATTGAAAATCATTATTTGTTTATGTTTAATGAAAGAGTTAGGTTTTAATAAAGAAGAAGTTGCACAGTTTATTTTGGATGGAAATGTTGGCTTATTAATGGAATGGAGTTTGACTGAACACCGTTCTGTTGCAATTGAGGAATAACAAGCAATCACCTTCAGTACTGCACTCCGTATAATTTCTATAACGTTTCTAATACTCTAGAATCTCTGGTCAATTTAGCACGAATAAAATGGCTTGCTAGAATTTGTATCTTACATTTCATCTGCCCCGTAACCGCTTCAGATTGTCCTTAATTTTGTACGATTGCTCCCAAAGTGCCACTGACGGCACATAAATAATCATCTGGGGATAGCAGAAGCAGCATTCCTCGCATTCCACCAGAAACGGTAATCTGCTCAAATAGAGTTGCAGTTTCATCAAGATAAACTGGATAGTCTTTTTTACTAGCTAATGCTGTCACACCCCCACGGATGTATCCTGTTAGTGGCTGCACTTCCTTCAGGGCAACTGTCTCAACTTTGCGGTTTCCTGAAATCCGCGCCAAGGCTTTTAAGTCCAACTGATCATTTCCTGGCACAACAGCAAAACAGATACCTGTTGTGTCACCTCTAACTACTAGAGTTTTAAAAACTTGCTCTGGCGGAAGACCAACTTTGTGTGCTGTACTCTCAGCAGCGAGATCGTCAGGGTCAACCTCATAGCTCAGGATTTGGTAGGGAATACCTAGTTTATCAAGTAGTCGAGCAGCATTAGTTTTCATTTAAGTCTAACATTAGAACTGCATGGTATTTAATTTATAATCCTGTATTCTTTCTCTATCACACTCAACAATTTCTCTTCCAAAGCACTCAAATTCCTGATTCTTACGATGTAACTGAAGTTAATGACTGTGTAGATAGCCATACGCTTATCAGCTTGGTAGTAAAAAAAGTCAAGCTAATAAGAGTAATTTATAGGTTATCAACCTTATTCCAACTCATCCATTACACCTTCAAGGAAAGCGATCGCTCCTTTACCCCAAGGATTTTGTTCTGTAAAATGCTCACCGATTTTAATTGCCGCTTTCTTGCCTCCATTCCACAGGCGTTTAAGTTTCAGAAAGTTTTCCCAGTGTAAAGGTTGCTCTTTCACTCTCACATCAATGATTCGATAAGCCTCTATTTCATTTGCCACATCTGGATATTCTTGTTGTAAATTGTGGATCAATTGCTTAAAGTCAGTTAATAAGACCTCAAAATTTTGCTCAGTTGTGTTGATATTTTGTGTAAACTGCTGGTTACTGCCTTCAGCAGCATAGTTAACCCCAATCGTTGCATGTTGTTGATTAAAAATAGGCGATTGTTCTGACATGATGGTGAGCTTTTCTAAAGATGCTATATATACTTTACTAGAAATAGTTGAGGACACAGGCTGCTCAACTTCTAGCTTAAATAGGCTTTGGAGTCGCTGTTTTTCTGAATCTGATAAGTCTGACATAGCTAAAATAATAGGTAATTCATCTTGTAAAACCAACTGACTAACTTTCTCTATCTCTCCATCGCGTAATAGCCTTCTTATTGCCCAAATTCTTTCAGCATCTATACGTCTATCTGTAATAGGTAATTGGCTACTGACATCTACAACTTGTTGAGAATTGAATTCGTCGTCGATTTTGATACGTAATTCTGAAGCAAGTTCATCAAGCCAAAGGCGACCAGCAAATGGTGGATTTCTTTCACTCAATGCCTGCTCTACCGTGTTGACGCTACTCTCTAAGTACTCTAATCGAGATTTGAAATAATTAGGCTCTACAACAAGACCGGACAATAAATTTTGAATATTCTGATTCTCAGGATATTGCGTAATGATTGCAAAGGCAATTTGCCAGAAATTAATTTTATGAATAGATAAAATACCACAAACTATTTTAGCCTGTTCTTCCGAATCAAGTGCAAATTCTATTAGCAAGTCTGAATCTTTCTCTTGGTTAACTATTCTTTGAAAATGCCAGCTTATAAAAGAATATTCTCGTGGGTATTGTAGAGAAACTTTCAAAGGTATGTAGATAGCAAGTCTACGATTATTACTGTATAAAAACTCCCAAAACTCTCTTTGATGATTGCTATTAATTGGGTTCCAGCATCGATACTCAGTGAGTTGTTTCAGAAGTAATTTCTCTAGGAGTCTGAACCCCTGTGCAACATTAGTCTGCACAAGATGCAGGGCAAGCTGATCAAAATAGTAATTTTGATCTAATGTATCACTTGCTTCTAAACACTTCCAACCGAACTCAGCAAGCTCCTCATCAACTGCTTTTTTAGGATGGAGCCAAATAAAGAAAGATTCAACTACTGCTGCTGCATTTTCTAAATCTGAACCTGCTATAGCTTCCAACAAGTAGAGATATTCGCCGGAATTAAGACAGTTAAGCCATTTGCCGTGTTTTATGATGTATGCAACATATTTGGGATCAACGCGCTTGTCTTGGATTAATGTCACTATTCGATTGACCCCTGTAATATCACCTCCAAGTTGCTGAGTAGCACAAACTATTGCTTCAGCTTTAACCTGACCTGACTGTGTTAGCTGATCCAAATAGTCACTAACAAACTGGCGATCAATCTGACTTAAACCACCAAAGTAAGCTGAAAAGACATTAATACCATCTTGTCTAATACCAAGCTGCTGGATCTGCACTAACCATCTTCTTTCAGAATCCAGTTTTCCAAGACAGAAGCAGAAATTGTGTGCCTCTCGTGCTTCCACAGAACAAAGCCACTCTAGTAGTTCTCTTGTCAGAATTGATGGTTTGCTTATTACTTCTTTGGCAAGGGCTTGTGCTTCTTTTTCGGATCGATATATATGTTTTCCATTTTCATCTACTTCATAATCATTATGGCTTTTTGTCCAATTACTTGCCCAACGTTTTAGTCTAATTGCAAATTCAGCAGTATTTAGTGACTCAAGTAAAGTATTGATATTTTCAAGTAGTTTTTCAACTTCAATTCTCATTTCTGGATTGAACTGATTATTATCTTTTTTATAAAAATCATAGACAGAATGTAGAGCATCAGCTAGTTTGGAAATTGGTAAGGGAATTTGTTGATTAGTAGCCCAATCCACAGCAGTTTTGAATACTGAAACTGTTATTTCTGATGAAAATTGGAGCATTGAGAATTCAGCAATAGCCGTTGGAAGTGCAAGTCTTGCTGCATCAGCTACTTGAGGCTCGTCGGATTGGGCTAACTCTACTAGAAGTGTAAGTAAAGACTTTTGATAACCCCAAACATCTCCCCAAGTGATCTGAGGTCTTGGATCAAAAGGGTTATTTCCTCTACCCTCATGAAGGAAGTGATAACCCCATCCGTTGAGAGTAGTTTTAATTACCTCAATTGCAAGTAAGCGTAATGCGACAGTAGCTTTAGCTGATGCAAATTTCTTCAACAGATCAAATCTGTATTCGAGAGATAATGGTACTTGTGGATGAAGTGGACGGAAACACTGGCAGAATTTGCTTGTAGCACTGCTATTGTTGTAATTAGCTGGCTCAGTTTCGGCAAGCAATCCTAAATAAGAGAGCGCTCTTAAACTTGTTCTTTCACGAAATATTAGTTCTTCAAGTGCCCAAATTAAAGTATCTCGCTGTGAATATTGCAAAGATTTACGGTATTCAAAAGTTGCCGATCCTAAACATTGCTGAATAAGGTTTATAGTATTATCTGGATTTGCACAAGCTGCTAGGTGTAGTATTTCCCGATTAGCAAGTGCTGTGGGTAAGTCTGGAAGTAATCCACTTGAGCCAAATATTTCTTTCCAAAACCAAGCAAGCTTTGATGATTGTAGTCCTTGTAGTCGCTGAATCAGCCGCGATCGCTGTTTCTGGTTTAAATCAGCAAATAATGCTAAAAACTCGGAACGGCGATCTTGGAGTAAAGAAGCAGCAAGATGATTTGCAAGTAGCGGAGGAGTAACTTCAGCGTATAAGCCTCGAATTTGTAAAAAACCTGCTTCTACAAGACTCTTGATTACTTTGGTGACTTCATCAGCTTGAAACTTTTGCCCAAACCACTTACATAGAAGTTTTATTTCTTTGTTGGCTCTGCCTTCGATTTCAACATACTCTAACAAACTCAATAATTTAAGAATCTCAATCGCATAATTATTAACTTTGTGCCGCACCTCCTGCTCAAGAACAATAGCAATTTGCTCTACAAAACTTTGATGTTCTTTTCTAAGGACAGATCCTCGCTTGGCTGCTAGTAATATTATCCCTGGATTACCCCCAGCCTGTTTGATAATCCACGACTCCATACCATAGTCAAAGTTAGCTTCAGAAGCTTTGAGAAGTTCTGTCGATTCCTCCGGTGAGAGAGGAGAAAGTTTAAGGTTCTTTACTCTCTCGTCTAAACCAAAATTAATAGTAGGTGAGTTTTCTGAAGTTGGTAGTGTAACTATAAGTTTAAGACTAGTAGATGAGAGTATCTGATTAATCAATTCTTTAATATTGCTAGGCTCAGGATCTTCAACAACAACTACTGTTTCTAAATCCGAAATTTCAAAATAAAGTAAATCACTTACTTCCAGTGAACGATTCTTAGCAATAACAGTTTCAATAGCACGATGCTTTGTTGCTTCTAGTACAAGCCGTGTTTTCCCTATATCCTTTGCCCCTGAAAGTACTATTGCTCGGATTTCGGGATTATCTACAAGTGTTTGCAGCTGATTCAATTTCTTATCTCTCCCAGTTAAAGAAACATTTGCACCATAAATTTTCTTGTTTTCATGCTCCAACCAGGCTTGCTGCCATGTAATAAATTTAGCGTTTGAGAAGAAACTTGATCGCAAGTGAGGAAGACTATTCAAGGAACTTGCCAGAAAAGCAGCTTCTACTACTTCAATAGCAATGCTCTCAGCTTGATCATAACCATCAATGATTTTTGCTTTTAATTCACTCTGTTCATCAAGTGTTAAATGTATGTTTGTAAATAGAACATATTTGCTTGGTATGCGTTTAGTTCTATTCACTAAATATTTGATAGCGCCCTTTAAATCAGCTTTTAGCTTGGAGAAAATTTCTGCTTTATTACGAACGGAAATATCACGATGCTTATATTGATATACATTCCATCCAGAACTTAAAAAAGGTGATAGGTGTTTTTGGGAATTCGCTATTTCTACTGTCCACTCTGCATCTTTACCTCCATCTGGAACATATATGCGCTCGGTAAATGAAGGTAACGAGGAGCATTTTTTTGCAGCAGATGCCCATGCAATAGAATTACAAAGAAGCACAAAAGTTTGCGGAGAAAATCCTCGGCTGACAATACGCTCAATTTCTTCAGCACTAATCGGCTGTCCATGAACCAATGAGGTCATCTTTCTCTACATAAAACGTTTTCTCTTAAAGCCATCTTAGCAATAAGACAAATAAATTAGGAGTTGGCTAAATCTAAGGCGAACAAATGCTAAACGTTACAAATAGATTGCAGACGATTGCTCTTTTTATTCCTGCAAAGGAAACCTCTTCATCATTACCCTAACCAGAACAACCTCTGTATGGCTTGATCACTAATGGTAGCAGCTATTTGTTTATCAAAACCTTGGGTAAACAGTATGGGATTTCCGATCTATTTGCAACCTGATCGTAATATCTTAACAATTTATCTGGAGTTTTAAGAATACTCAAGCATTTGGGTAGAATTATTACGGAATCTTAACTTACTTACAGCATTGTTGCATTAATCTCTGATTTCCAACTCCAGAACACTCAACAATTTCTCTTCTAAAGTAGTCAAATAAGAACGGTTCAGCTTCCCCAGCATCTCCAAAAACTTCTGTACCGATTCCTCCAGCCCACTCGAATACACCCGATTAATGCGATCGCAAATCACCTGCATCTGCTCACACTCGGCAGGTAAGTAGTTGAAAGACTTCAAATGTTGCAATCCAACCGTATATTCCCCATCCCAGGTTTTGACAGTGCAACTGAATTCCCCCACATGGTTAACGATACCCCAGCAGCCACCTTTGCCTCTTAATTCGGGATTGTCTTTGGTAAGGATTTGGCACACTTCTCCTAGCTGGTAGGTGTTGGGTACTTGGGTGCGTTCCATTATTTGCTGCACTACGTTTTTAACGATTCTAGCTGGTGGCACCTTACCCCCTGACTGCTCCACTGCTTTTACCCACACTTCTTGCTGTTGGTGGGGTTCAAGCTTTGTCATTGGTCTGACTTGACGTTCGTTAGTTGGCAAAATGTGATCCATTGGATCACATTTTTTCATCAAATTATCGAAAACAACTGCCGCATCCATTAAAAGATAAGATTGCCGACGACTATGCCCAAAGCGATCGCGGCAATAATCTTCAAATGTTTTATGCGTGGAGCGATAAAGCCGTCTGTCCCTCAATTCCGTCAGCGCTTTCCCCGCCTCAAAAAATGCCCGTTCCACTTTCCTCTCCAGGAGTAGGCGATCGCTCTGTTCTTCCTCTGTCAACTCTGGAATTTCGATAGCAGTAACCGTAATCGTTGCTGTAGCTAGATTTTCCTCAACAGAGATATCCTCGTTTGCAGAGTTAACAGGTGGTTTTGAATCACTCTTTGCGGCAGAGGTGGCTTTGTTGGTTCTAGAAGGTGGTTTAGGCATTATTCCACCTCTAGCTGAACAGTGCTTGAACGAATATCGAGTTGTGGCATGATACGGGTGTAACTATATTGATATTTATTCCCCAAACCTTTTACTGAGGTTGGGGTTTTTCGTGAGTTTGTTTAGATATATTTGCATCTGTTGCACCTGTGATCGCTTAGTTGTTTTTCAACTTTGGGACTGCGATGCCTGGAAACTCCCTTGAAGGCGTGGAAATTCCATAGGTGTAATATTAAGCAAATAAAATTGTGGAGGCCGCCCCTTTCAGAGGGCGATTAATTCTCATAGCGCTCAGTAAGGTTGATTATGTATCGGTTAGATGTTTCCCTTCTGATAGCTTGATTTTATGAAAAGTAGGCATTGTTATCTACAACCACTGTCTCATTAGTTTTTACATTTCAGCTTTAATCTAGCCCAGAAACCTAATGATCATGCCAGCATATTAATTGCTTCACCTACAATTGCGCTCACGCGGCATTGTCACCTCCAAACTCTTTCACCTTTGTGCTTTTCCACTCAATCAGGACTTTGCCATCTAAAGCAGCAAGTATATCCATAAAAGTTTCCAGCGTTGGGTTTCCTTGATCAGATATTGCTTTAGCAAGCATATTTCTCCGATTGACAGGGGTTGCAGACTCATCCCCTTTGCGGCGACGAATCTCACAATAGCGACGGGTTAATGTTGCTAAATCTATGCCTAGTTCCTCCATCCGCTCCCTAATCAGGGACATATCCATACTTATACCTCTGCGACTTCTATATAAGTCTACAAAGGCATAAGACAATTTGCTAATGCCAGACATAGTGATAACCTCCTTTCCTAATCACTCTATACTTTTAAAAGAAAAATAGCAAGCTTTTAAAAACAAGATTTATGCTTTTAAAAGCTTGACAAAATGCTTTTAAAAGCATAATGTGGGGTTAGTCAGCAAGGAAAACCATGCTTACAACAAAAGGCGATGCCCTTAGCCTGAGAAACTTTGGAGGCAATCGCCTTTTGTAAAACACCTACTCTATAGATGTAGTAACACTTATCATGACACACCCAATCTACACTCAACAACAACTGCAACGAAAAACTCTCAATCAACTTAAAACTATTTATGCCCAACTTGATACTAAAACTGAAGTCTCAGACAAACGCTGCAAAGAATCCTGGGTAAACGCAATTATCACTGACCAATCTACTAAGCTTCAAAAGGTTGACAACCAAGCCCTCGCCCAAGCCGAACTCGACAGCTACATCGCTGACCAAGCCCAAGCCGTAGCTCCCGAACTCCTCAGAATAGTCGAAATCTCGTTTGACCATCACGAATATTATGCTGATGACAAACTGGTAGCCAGCATCACCCATGACGATAACCATTTAACACAACGCTGGGTAGTCATGGTCAAAGATAAAGAAGTATTTCGCGCCAACACTCTAATGCGTTGCGATCGCTTCATCTGCACTCACTACAAAGACGGTTCATTACCTGTGCAGGAAGAAGCAGGGGGGCAGGGAGCAGGGAGCAAGGGAGAAGAAATTTCCCCCCTGCACCCCGCACCCTGCTCCTTGTCCTCTTCTACTGAAAACCAAATCATGGCGCATATCTTCAACGAGTGCCAGAATTACGGGTTTGAAATTCTTGATGATGGCATTTACAACAACAAGGGCGTGAAACTGGGGCAAGTCGGATGCACTGACGGTAACTGGTGGGTGAAGAGGCGTTATTCAGTCCAGCAGCAGTATTCTAACTCGGTGCTTGATGCTGTGCGATCGCTGTCGATGGTGGATACATCGCTGGCTGAACCAGTTCACAAATACTTGCAATCCCGACCCTTAGAGCAACTGACTACTGAGGAATTACAACAGCTTTTCAACCATGAAGTGCGATCTCTTCTTCAAGAATTAGTGACAGTGTAAAGCCTTATGTGGGCAGCAGTGAAAATTGCTGCTCACTTTTAGGTATTTTTTGGGCGTTATTCTCCAAACATTACCGAAGATTTTTAGGTTATTAATCCCAGGGAAGAAAAGCATGATTGACCATATTAATGCACTTCAAACAAGTTGGTATCTTTCCCCACCTTGGGGACAAACAATTCCATCCGTTGAGGTGAATTTACTGGAGAGAGTTTACCTGCGAACCAACAGAACATTTGGCTATTGCTGCGGTATGCAATGGAAGCATGAGTGCTGGATTTATTCAATTGATTGCCGTAATGAAATACTCCACGCCACACAAAACCAAATCATCGGGACTGGAGAATTAGAAGCCATCAAGGTGCAAAAACCTGCCTTCGTTCTGGGCGAAAGAGTGATGCTCTGTTCTCACGATAAGGGAACAAAGCAACGGCTGATTTTGGGGATTGGGCTGGTGAATAATTCTTGGTTTTACCTTGTTGAATTGGTGTCGCCAACCTTAACTCAATCACGGACTATATCTAATCGTTTCTCACTGGTTGGTGAAAAAAGTTTGGTACGTGTGAATGTCTAATTCTCTTTAGTCAACAACGAAAAATTATCAGCCAACTAAAGTTATGTCACAAATTGAAGTAGCCCAAATTATTGAACAGATAAAGCAAGAAATCACTGTTGACTCTAATGGACAAGGTAAAGCTAGCCTTCGTGCAACAGCAAGATTAGCTGGTGTTGATGCTGCTGGATTATTCAGAAGTCTCAAAACAGCCGTTGACAATTCTCGCTCTAAAATGGTTGAAAAGCTTGTCCGTAAAGGCTTTGAATGTGTTGACATTTTAGGGTGGTCGCAGTCCGGTATCCCTGATATAGCTGTTGCCGCAATACTTCACTATTACGGCTACGAAGCGGGAAAAAGATGTAGTGAACAAGCAAGATTAGCCTGTGAAGCATTTGAAAGTATCGGTGTTCGCGCCTGGATGCAAGACATTCTGGGCTGGACAAAACCCGCTACTCAAGCACAAGAACAACCCTCCACACCAGCCCTTCCCCCAGTTGAACAGCGATTGCATACTCTTGTTCTGGCCATGAAGACTTTAGCTGAGTTAACTGGTGGCAGACTCAACCCGTACACCGAACAGCAATTTAAAGACTATGCCGCCAACCTTTTGGCTGAACATAACAGAAAATTGCTAACCGCCACAGAAGAACGCTGGCTTGGCGTGGTCAACTTTGCAGAGAGCGAACTTGGAAAGAAAGTCCCCCTGAGCGGCGCTCACTATCGCGGACACTTGGGCACATGGGTGAGAACATTTTACCCACAATTGGGCGATCGCCAAGAGACACGGCTGGTCAATGGAGTTCAACAGCCTATCTATGTCTACGCTTGCCATGATCCGGCTGTTGCGGCTGGGTTGACCAAAGCTGTAGAAGAGTTCTTTGCTCATCCCAGTCCTGGTGCAGCGCTAAGGCAGGCAGGTGCTTTCTCAAAGAAAGCTGTAGTTACTGCTTGATGGTCATCGGTCATCGGTCATTGGTCATCGGTCATCGGTCATTGGTCATCGGTCATTGGTCATCGGTCATCGGTCATTGGTCATCGGTCATTGGTCAT
>NZ_JBDNJQ010000121.1:0-25623 GCF_051172895.1 Nostoc sp. CALU 1950
TAGAGTTAGTGTAACTAGATATGTAAAGTTTTGTATTAGGATTCAACATTTCTGGACTGTAATAGTTAGTTTTGCTTGCTTAATCCGCAAATTTTTTACTTCAATAAGGGACAATATGCCACTTTATTTTTCAACTTTGATTTATACGAATACTTTTCAGACTTATCTCTAAAATAGACGTTTTTTGATATAAAATAAAACTATCTTATGGATAAGCTTGCTTGAAAAATTAGAAGAGATATATCAGCCATCAGACAGATAATAATATAAAAAAGAGATATAACCCATCTAAAATGTAACGATTGCAACACTATTAAAGCTTTTAAAAATAGCTAGTTATATAGTTACATGAGTATTAATACTACTGAGAACAATGCAATTTTGAACTCAGAATTTGGTTTTAGAAAAAGGTTGCTGAGGCTAGCTTAAAGGTATTTTTTTTTGCCTTTTCCTCTTGCCTTTTCCCAAAAAACCAACAAGTATTTCAATGAGTATTTATTTTTCTTGATGATGAGCATTGGCATTTTTACTTATTTCAGTAGTTTTAATCCATTGATTTAATAATCTGATAGCATCAGCTAGCGCGATAGCTTCAGTTTTATAGTTTTGCGAAAACTCAGACCAAAGCTTTTAGAGAAAATATCACAAAATTTTACTGGAATAATCGAAGTTCTAGACCACTAAAAAATTGATAATTCCGTTTCGGAGGCGAAAGTTGATTTGATCCCAGGAAGTTCTCTAACCTCAGCTTTACGTTCTCATAGTCCCACATATCAATACGCTACAGATTACGACTTTCTATGAGAGGACTAGCGGTTAATTCCCATTACAAATTGTGTCTTGAGATGTAGCGATCGCGATCGCTACTCCAGATGAGAGTAGCGTTTGCAAATAGTCATAGGAACAATGAAATGCTGTATTAACTAACAGGTGAAAGTTTAAAAAAAAGAGGTCGTCAATGGCGTATATGACGTACATAGTCCTGTTTCATCACTGAGCAAATACTTTCCCAATCATGCATAGGAATTGCTAAGTTACTAAATTAATAGTTCAGTTAATTATCATGCCGAAATTCTATCTTCAACGAACTGGGAAGATTTCTACTGCTATTCATCCCTTTGTTAAACAAACGGCTCTTCCTCAAAGCAAACACAAGCCTAGTCTACTGCAAGGGAAAATTATTCCATTGCTGCTACGGGAGGAAGTCAATGCGACCATCCAATAGTGTCTGGCAAGGAAATTTTGGCTACTGGCAAAATAGTTTTATTCATAATAATCTGCTGGTCATTGGTTACACAGCATGGAAAGGATTTCAGTCATTTGGACGGGGAGTTGTCTTATGTGATGTAGATACTCAAGTTACTCAGTCAACAATTACAAACTTTGATACAGTTCCCTTCACCCTCCAGTTTCTCCCCTGCGATCTAATTGGGTTTTACTTGCAATCACAATCACTTAACTCATCTATAATCTCATCTATTTTCCCAGCAGTCGCAACATACAATCCCCATCAAGATATTCTTCTGGTGCTAAAAGTTGAACCTCAGATTGAGGTTACTTTTTTACACCAATTAAAAATTACTCCACCCGATTGTTACGAACAAGTTTGCAAGCGTTGGTCAGAATTTTAACCAAGCTTAATGCCCTAATATTTACTTTATTCCTGAATGCTCAAACCACAATTAAGCAAGATTCCGAAACCTACTTGCTATCAAAATGCGGCGATAGATTATTATATGGGAAACCCACTGAATAATATAAATAGACAAGTGTTTAGCAGGTTATTTGTCGCTTTGCGAAGCACTTTTGTCATGTCAAATAAATTTTATGGGACTGATAAGTATGAATCAGTTCCAGACGTATAATAGCTACGTCTGGAATACCTTGGATAGTCAGGAAATTCTAAGTTTATAACTAGCACAGTGACGTACTAGCAAAAAATGAAGGAAACACATTAAGACTGATATTGTTACTTGTCACTATCTGTGTTTATTATTAGTTATTCAGTTTGTGATGGGCTAATTTATAGCCTTGCAAACCTAAACCTAAAGTACCAAGAATCAATAAGCCGAAATCAGAATAGGGTTCACTTACTGTTGCAATACTCACTGTATTAATTCCAAAGCCACGTTGGGGAGAGGAAGTGCTAAAAACCAAACTTCTAATATTGGCTGTATCACTTTTTACACCTAAGAAGACAGCAGAATTATCTCTAGCACCAGAGGATATTCCGGGTAAAGAAAAAGTGCCTAGTAAATTATTTGCATCATCAAACGCTGATACAAATACTTCATAGTCGAGGTTTGCGCTACCACTTGCAGCAATTTGGGTTCCAGCAGCTTTAACGTTTTTATCAAAAACAATTGTTAAGGGATTAGGATTTCCGGTGGGAATAATAGTCGGACTAAAACCTGTAAATAATAGGAAGTCTCCCGCACCAAAATTTGTTTGTACTGGTGGATTATTTTGAAAAATAAATGGTGGTGTTATATCACCTCCGGCAGACGGAATATTGACATTCACTCCTAAACCACCAGTTGATGTTGCAGAAAAAGATGGTGGGAGAAATGTACTAGGGTTAGAAGCAAAAGGATCGATAACTTTTCCTAGACTTGACCATTCAATTTTGTCATTACTTTGTAAATCAGTCCTGTTTTGAACGAAGGTAATAGCACTAGCAGGTAATGGTAAAAAAGTCGTAAAAACAATAAATGCAAGCAATTTAGTCTTGATGAATTTCGTATTGTCAGTCTTAAAAATTTTATTCCCTAACATAAATCGTCTAGATATGTTTCATTTTTATATTATGTTTGTTACCAATAAAAATATATGGTAATTTTACTTATTTGCTCTATTTTTATTTATCAATAAAGGTATAAGTAGGTCGGCGCGAAAAAACCAAACTATGTAAAGATAAATATATAGGACTTACGCATTGACAGAATAACAAAATAGTGAATTGATAAATATGGGTCGTCTAGTAGTGGATATTGGAGAATGAGAGAAATTACTAAACCCTCCACAGCACAATGCAATCTAGACATCTACACCTTATTTTTGCTGTCAGAGCCAAAGTATGGAGGATGCAGTAGGTTAGCCGAGATATTGGGAGATGTTTCACATGATAGCGTCAATCGCTTTTTATTGAGAGAGAGATACGAACCACAAGATTTATTCAACATAATAGAGAAAATCATCAACTTGGTAGGAGGGATATTAAGTGTAGATGATACAGTCATAGAAAAGATTTACAGCGACCCAAACAATGCGGAATTAATCAGTTATTTTTGGTCAGGGAAAGCCCACAAAACTATTATTGGCTTAAATTTAATTACTTTATATTACAGCGATGTTAATGGGAATTCAATCCCAATAAATTACAGAATATATGACAAAAAGGAGGGGAAAACAAAAAACGATTATTTTAGAGAAATGGTGCAAGTTTTTCTATGCCTTAAGGAGAGCAATAAATTGAGGATTCAACAAAAATAAGATTCTCGCTTTCGCTGGATTAATTTACATTCGTCTCAGCTATCAATTCAAGAAGACACAGATATTATTCAACCACTAAGCAATCAACCTAAAATCTTACCTACCATGCCGTTACTTATCGATGACCAAGGTTCAGAACTATTTGAGCAAATTTGTGAACTGCTAGAATACTATCCAACTCGCACCGAGCAAGCAATTTTAGAAACATCTGAATTCTGTTTTGATAAACTCGGTTCTTCGTCTATTAAATAAAGGAGTTCACAATCTCATGTCAATTCATAACTTTACTCTCTCCCGTCAGTTATTACGCAACTTGTCCATCATTTCGCTGATTTTTTTACTCCTATACGGTGCATCTCGTGTGATGCTTTCTGCTCCCGCCACTGATATTTCGACTGTTGCACCGCAGGGAAAGCAAGTAGCGGTTTTCGCTGGTGGGTGCTACTGGGGAATGGAAGCAGTTTTTGAGCATCTATTAGGTGTTTCTGATGTCGTTTCTGGCTTTTCTGGGGGTGATGCAAGAACCGCAGACTACACACTTGTCAGTGCTGGATTAACTAATCATGCTGAATCCGTAAAAATCACTTACGATCCATCAAAAATATCATATAACCAGCTTCTCAAGGTCTACTTTTTGGTAGCCCATGACCCAACACAGTTGAATCGACAAGGGCCAGACTCAGGTAAGCAATATCGTTCGGCGATCTTTTTTGCTAACGATGAGCAGAAACAGACTGCACAAGAATATATTGCTCAACTCAACAAATCGCGAGTCTTCGACAAGCCGATTGTCACAGAATTAGATTCTTTGAAAGGTTTTTATCAGGCTGCGGCATACCATCAGAATTATATAGTGCATCATCCGAGCGATCGCTATGTTGTAATGAATGACTTGCCGAAGCTGGCTAAACTTCAAGTAAAGTTCCCTGATATGTATAGCAAGTAAGGGGATTTACAGCATTCGACTCTTAACATCCCCTTGAACCAGTGAAAGATTAGCCTATCCTGTAAGATGCTCGTCCATGCTTCTCCAGATATTGCTGATGATACTCTTCCGCTCTATAGAATTGCGATGCAGATACAATCTCCGTCACAATTGGATTTTTGTGATAACGAGAACTATTTTCAAGCTGCTCCTTGGAGGCTCTTGCTAATAATTCCTGTTCTGGAGTATGGAAAAATATCACTGACCGATATTGATAACCAACATTTAGCTCCTGGTGGTTTGATTCTGTGGGATTGTGCTTATTCCAAAACACATTTAGTAGTTCATCATAAGATACTATTGCTGGATTGTATTCCACTTCCACTGCCTCAGCATGTCCAGTTTTGCCTCTACAGACATCTTCGTAGGTTGGATTCTCAAAGTGTCCGCCAGTGTAACCAACTGCTGTAGAAGTTACTCCCTTTACTTGACGAAATGCTGCTTCAACTCCCCAGAAACAGCCTGCTCCAAATGTCGCTTTTTGTAGATTAGTATTTTGCATATCTTTGACAACTCTTTTATGATAATTTTAAGTGAAATTTATCAAATTAGACAGATACTTTATAAGGAAATATTTCCTCAATACTGCCTGATTTGTTTTAATTATTAGAGTGACAGATTATTCTGAAATGAGTCTGATACAAAGATGAATATTATCTAAAAATTGGAAAAATAGTTTAATTTTAAATTAATATACTACTACAGTATAGCGTAAATAAAACACCCTTCCAAATCCATGAAAGGCTTGTAGTATCAGAATCACGAATTACGCCAAGCGATACTAGCTTTTGCTAACTATAGGAATATTTCTTAGAATACTCACTATTTCAATTGGGTCTAACCGTTTAGTATAATCTGCATCAACAAAAGCATAAACGATTTTTCCGTCTCGATCAACTACAAATGTAGCTGGAATAGGTAATTCAAAAGACTCATCTCCATTGTATCTAGGTAACACATGACCCTTTGACTCTAATATAGGTCTTAGATACTCCGGGATTTGAAACACAATGCCAAATTGACGAGCAATCATATTGCTGCGATCGCTCAATACTTCATAAGTTAGTTCATGTTTTTCTACAGTTGATATAGTATGACGAGTAGTTTGAGGTGAAATAGCAATTATTGATGCTCCTAATGTTTTAATTGCAGGTAATGCTTGTTGGAGTCCTGCTAGTTCCAAGTTACAGAAAGGACACCAAGAACCTCGAAAAAAGGAAATAACTACAGGCCCACTAACTAGTAGTTTTTGTAATTCTACTGCTTGACCGAAAGCATTAAGTAGAATGAAATTAGGAATAATATCTCCTACCTTTAAAGTTTGGTCAATTATACCTGAATAAATTAGCTCATTTTTGATAGACTCTGTAAAATTCATCGTAATTTTCCTGAAAGTTAACTTCTACTTTTATGTACCTTTCTACAGAAATACTGTTGCAGTGAATTTACTGAAATACTAAAACCAGACCCTTGGATTTGCATTACTGGGATAATTGCTTTAGGTTCCAAGGCATGATTATCATCAACTATTCTTGTTGTTTTTATACACGTTAAGCTATCCGTTCAAAGTCCTGGTTCATAAAGCGTTACCACTTCTGCTTTCCACCAAGGGTCATAATTGGTTTATCAAAACAGAATTCAGGAGTCACGAGCCAGAATTCAGTTATTGTATGAACGAGCAGGATTTAGCCACTCAACAGGAATGTAGCTTAGGAAATACCAATGAACTTAAGCATTCAACAGATTGTACCGGAGGACGTTGCATTAATGGAAGCTCTATTAGCGACCTTTGGTGAGGCGTTCGATCAGGTGGAGACATATAGAAATCCTCCTAGTACAGACTACCTGCGGCAACTGCTCGATAGTGACTACTTCATTGCGATCGCCGCATTGAAAGAAGGTGAGGTCGTTGGCGGTCTTACTGCCTACGAGCTTAAAAAGTTCGAGCAGGAGCGCAGTGAGATTTACATCTACGATCTAGCTGTTGCCGCCGCACACCGACGGCAGGGAATCGCAACGGCATTAATTCAGAAGCTGAAAGAAGTAGCAGCAGCATGTGGAGCTTATGTCATTTTCGTCCAGGCGGATATCGGTGACGATCCAGCCATTAAACTTTATACAAAGCTGGGCGATCGCGAAGACGTATTGCATTTCGACATACCAGTTAATGGCGGCAATAATAATGCCTAATGCTTATCCGAGTAGTGGCTTTTCGAGAAGAGCATACTAAAGAGCAGGGTTAATTTTTTACTAGATTTAGTTATAATATTTCCTGCTTTTTAGCAAAAGCTTCACGGCAAGAAAGCCCCTTGCCAATATAAACTTTCTCATCCTCTTTCATATAAAATTGAATTTCTCCTGTTAGTAGATCCTTCTCCCACATAATCTGTAAAGTCCCATTATTTGCAATTAATCCAATAGTACTTCGTGTTAATTTTAATTGATAGGGTATATCTAAAGTTGATTGAGCCTCTTGCTGAAATTTATCGGTTGACATTTTAGTATTTGTACTGTGTATAACTTCCTGGATCTGCTGATTTTAATGTGGTGATAAAACCAATCAGCGCAAACGGACATTTACACCCCAAGGCTTCTTCGATTGCCACAGCATTCAGATTATACTCTTGGCAGACAGTATCAAAAATCTCATCTAGGGATAGTTCTAAATTTTCATTTAATTCCTGAACTCGTTTTTCTATTGACTTGACTAACATAGCTGACAGGGCAAACGCTGATATCTTTTGAAGATTAATTCTTTCCTTTCGCTAGCCTCCGTGCCTCACTATAGGCAACAAATACAATACTTGAACAAGCAGTTAAATTTACTACGAATGCAGGCGGACGACCACCAGTTAACAATAGCATTACTAAAAACCCAATGCCGACTTGAGTTATTTGTTTAACTAATGAACTGAAGCTATAAGCTGAATTTTTCATAAATCCTAGTGCGGTAACTCTTGTATTTTTATCTTCCCAGGACAAGAAAAGAGCGGTTGCGCGATAGCCTTTACTTGAGGGGGAGCTTATCGCCCAAAGGTAAGGATTCAGGTGGCAGAGTATTGACAAAGGGGACACTTGAGGGTGAGTATCACAAATATGAACCAAAGCCTGCCTCAAAATTTAGACAGAGAAAGCTTGAACCAGCTATCGAAAGAAGAACTGGTAGAGATAATTATTGAGCAGGGTAAGGTGATAGGTGAATTACAGAAAATAATCGTAGAGCTACAGCAAGAAATAGAGTATTTAAAAGTCAGTAGAGATTTAGATAGTAAAAATTCATCGAAACCACCGTCTGGAGACATCCTGAAAAAAAGCGAAAGCAAAAAAGCACCCCTAGAAGAAGCAAACCACCCGAAAAGAAAAGCAGGCGGGCAACCAGGGCATCAGGGAAAAACGCGTAAAGGTTTTGGCAGAGTAGATCGTTATGAAATCCTACGTCCAAGTGATTGTATTTATTGCGGTCAAAAAGCATTTGCAGCTGTGGCAGTAAAAGTAGAAAGACACTCGGTAGCGCAACTAGTGGAGTGTCCCATCGAAATAGTGGAGTATCAACGCCATACCTGTGTGTGTGAATGCTGTGGAAATATACAAGCAGCCGAGTGGTCACCAGAGATTATCCCAGGGCAAGATTTAGGAATCTCTTTACAGGCGTTTTTAGGATGGGTAAATAATTATGCACATATGCCCTATGAAAAACAGCAAGAAATGTTATGGGAACTAGGGCAAATTGAAATTGGGTTAGGAACGTTAGTGACAACCAATGAACGAATCCAAAAAGCAATTGAACCGAGTGTTAGTAAATTAGGTAATTGGCTAAAACAGACACAACCTAACATTCATGTGGATGAAACACCTTGGCCTGTCAAAGGAATCAAAGAATGGCTGTGGGTAGTTGCCAATTCTGATTTCTGCCTGTTTACTGCTGCTGACACTCGTTCCAGAGCCGAATTATCAGCCATTTTAGGGACTGAGTATACAGGGGTACTCAGCAGCGATGATTTTAGCGTTTACAATGGCTATCAAGCTGTTGCCCAGCAAAAATGTTTAGCTCATCTACGCCGTCACTTCAAAAAACTAATTATACTTCCAGGTCTTCATAACCAAGCTATTGGTGAAGCGTTTGTTAATTTAATTGATGAAGCTTTTAAGAGCTATGCTCAATGGTTTGAGACTTTTGACTCCTTAAGTTACAACGATTGGGTCAATCAATTTAAGTCTAAATTGCACTCCTCACTCAATCAGTGGATCGACAAAGCAGGAGCAAAAGCCGGTCAGCTTTTACGTTCTTTGCGTGATAAAGCAAGTCAATGGTGGTATTTCCTTGAGCATCCTGAAGTTCCTCCTGATAACAATCAAGCCGAACGTTCGCTGCGATGGGCAAAGTGGTTGTACAATCCAGCAAAATTGTCTTTACTACGGCGGTGCATCAAGAAGCAAAGCAGCATGGAAGCTGGCCCCTTAAACTGGTCTTTGAGTCCCCCCGTCACTGGAATCACCCATAACTCAGTAAATGGTTCGTTGGTGAAGTTTTCGTTGATGGTCAATGCACGATCAGGCCGAGAGACTGCGATCGCAAAGTCTGCCTTATTGCCTTTGAGATATCCTCCGGCTTGTGCTTCTAGAATTGTGAGTTTTGGGGGACAATCGAGTAAGAATTGACCGTATTCTTTGGCGCAATTGGCTTGTAGTTTAGGTTGGCTAGGTGGAATGAGAAAGACGCTGTTGTTGATTTTGATGGTTTCCATAATTGCGTTGTTGTTGGTAAAAATTGCATTGATACTGGATAGTGTTCGACTTAGCTATTTATCGAGCAGAATTCAGGAGCCAGGAGTCAGAATTCAGTTGGTTATTCTGACCGAATCTCAAGGTGAACCGGGGGTATTTCCAACTGTGTGGAATGGTGATTGTTGGTTGCATTATTCTGTGTCCTGATTAAACTTGACTTCAACGATTTCTTCTACACACCCCATTACCTCGCCCAAGTAATGCAATGTATCGCCCACTTGAGTTGCTACTTCTGGATCAATCTTTTTATCAGCAATTAACAAGAGCCAGTTTTCATCTTGAGCGATCGCCTGAATCTTTACGTAACACGAATTGAACTGCTTCAGTATTTCTATCGGTTCCATTGGTTTATCCGATGAGTTGTGTTGTTTTATTTCGATAAACTAATAATTTGGTTTTGCTATTTGTCTTACGGTGGGTCTTACTGCCCACCTATTTTTTACGCAGCAACCAAATGTTTCGCTGCTGGAACGTATCTCTTTAACCGCTCCCAGTCCTCAAAAGTTAGTGCGTCAAATTCTTTATCGAGTAATTCCTCTTCTGTGAATGGTTGTTCTGTAGCCGTTGTAAAGTAGCCTGTCATCGTCATAAATTCATCCAACCCAACTGCTGCATCAACCGGCTCGGCGTATCGAATCTGATCTACAGCATTCGACCAGTGGGTAATGTGTTGAAATACTACCCCAATCATCGAATCAGCTTTGTATACCCGGTAATTCTTGGGGCAAGCTCCATTGACATACACGAGTTTGTAGCCAGAGATTTCCATGACCTCTGCGTTGGGGTCGGTTGGAGGTAATAGTATTTTCTCTGTTGGATCATTCAACTGGGTTGCTTGAAGAGAAAATGTGCTAATCATAGTTTGTGTGCCATGATGATTTCGATTGTTTAAATTTGTTATCCAGGCGATTGCATTTCTCTTGAACTGCGCTCGCCCTTTCTCACTTCCAGTACTAGGGATTTCTTACACATCTGCATTCGCATCTGTCGGAGGTAGGAGAATATTTTCTTGACACTCACCTACTTGAAGTGAGATGTTACTTGCTGCACTTTGTGTCATGATTGGTATTTCTTAAGCGATTACATTTTGGAGGCGATTGCTCTTGTTTTGGGCAGCAATCGCCTTTTCTACCTTCAGCAACTAAGCCGCTACTGCCGCTCTGACTCCCAGCAGCCCAATCACATCTTTTGCACTGCCAGCAACCCGATTCACTCCGTACTGTCTTGGTCTTGCGTACCAACTTTCTTGATTGCACCCAACGAAGCCGACAAAGCGCCCGTCTTGGTAGAGTTTGGTGCTAAATGAGAGCCAGTCAATATCTCCGTGGTATAAACCAAAAACAGTGCAGGCTTTTTCC
Source organism: Nostoc sp. CALU 1950 (assembly GCF_051172895.1). NCBI lineage: Bacteria > Bacillati > Cyanobacteriota > Cyanophyceae > Nostocales > Nostocaceae > Nostoc > Nostoc sp. CALU 1950. Next base: position 10,621 of record NZ_JBDNJQ010000121.1, read on the forward strand.
AGTTCATCGCTCAGGCGTTCGTTCCGTTCCCGTGGGGTTTCTAGTAAAGTCGCTTTTACTTCTGCAACTCTTGTAGCGAACCAGTTGCGGTCAAATGGTAGCCGTCCCCCTTCGACAAACTGCACCCATACCGTAATCCCGCCTTCAATCCAGATTGTACGCACTGTTTCGGGTTGGACTTCGATAATCTCGCCAATGATGCGACGGTCACGAGCAGTCAGGGGGTCTTGGGTTGGGGCTACAGCTTCGGCTTGGGATTCGAGGTGGGTGTACAGTTCTGCTTGGGCTAAGGTTTGCTCATCAACGGAAGAACTAGGAATTGCTTGCTGTGTATGTGTTGTATAAGGCATAATATTGATCTCCATTCAGTTGGATAAAAGGCGATCGCACGGTTTGCGAGACTTGGGGCGGTCGTCTTTTTGCTTTCTAGATATAATCTAGCAAACAATCTAGATTTAGTCAAGATAAAAATCTAGATTATTAAGTTGGCTTACAATAAGGTTTGCAGAGATTATTCTGGATCAAGAGTATATTGTTGATAAAGACCAACAGAAAAATATGCCTGCGAACAAAAAGCCAGAGACACAAGGGCGAATTGCCCAGCTAGGTATCAAGATAGATGCCGAGTTATACGAGAAGTACAAAACAAAATTGAAAGAAGATGGTATATCGATTACGGAAGATATCGAAAACCACATGAGGAATTATATAGGCGAGATGATTGTCCACAGTAATGTAGTGGATATAGTCAAGCTAGTAGAGGATGTAGAAGTTTTGAAGAAAGTCTTGGGGGAGTTACAACCGGGCTGGCAAGAGAGAATGAGCAGCTTAAAAGTCAGTTAAAAGCCATGTCATCTCAAATCGACAACTTGGTTCAAATAATGAAAACTTCACCCCCTCTTGACAGGGGGTGAAGCATTTTTAAGGTATGCCATTTTATTCTAGATAATTTTCTTGATTTTAAGCTAGCTCGGTGTTAGATTTTAAGTAGCCACATATTCTAGTGGCTACTTAATTTTTTAGGCAATCGCCCAAACGCGAATAACATTTGCTCACACACTTGCTATCCGCACTTGAAGCGCAAGGTAAACAAGACAAGCATTTGCTTGCCTTCTTATCAGTAGACCGTAAAATGCCATGCTGACACTAGAAGTCGAACAAACATCAGCACTCGACTACACCAAATTGAACAACGGTATCCAGGATACCTTCACCGCCATCGACCGTTTTGAGTGGCAAGCATCCGATGAATTGCGACTGATGCGAGACAAAGGCTATTACGAAGATGGTGGACACAAGAGCTTTGAAGCTTAGAGCTTGTCAAGTAACAACCTTGCCTCTTTTGAGCTAGAAATGCTTTCTCAGAAAGCTTTCTAGATAATAAATTGTAAAAGTTGTTTCTTGACAGGCTCTTACTGTGAAAGTGAGTTGACCAAACACGGGGGATATCGCCGGGTCAGAGATTTGCTATCTGCGAAGAAAGTAGTTGATACTCTGCCAGAGGAACTCAGGGACAAGATTACTAAGCCTTCTCAAACTCGCTCCTTGCTCCGACTGGTAAAAACACCCGACAAGTTAGAGCAAGCTGTTGCAATCGCGTCCCAAGAAAAACCCTTCCCCACCGCCGCAGACTTCGCCAAAGCAGTACAGAAGGTTGTTCCAAAAAATACGTCACCCACTAGAACCAGTAGCACAAAACAAGAAAAAGTCAAAACGCAATTGTGTAATTCGGTCACTGTTTCTTCCCTTTCACATCCCAGATATGGGGATTCGGGAGTGATTGAGGCTTCGGCTCCGAATAACTATCAGCAAATTGTCACCTTCAGCGATGGTGAGAGGTTACTGGTAAACAATAGTGATTTGGCTGGTTTAAATGACGCAATTGTGTCCGAATCGAGTGAAAGAGTTTACCCAAAAGAATATACGGAAGCGATTGCTGCTATTGAAGAACGTCATAAACAGGAGTTAGAGCGACTGGAGCAGGAATTGAGGATTGGACTACAAGCAGAAGCAGGGGTTAAAGCTGAGGCCCAGGTACAAGAACAAATCCAATCCTTGCAAAACCTGTACAAACAGCAGAAAGAGCAAAACATCCAGTTACAGCAACGCCTGGATGAAATGGAATCGCTACGGCAGTTAGAGACTGAGAACCAACAACTCCAGCAGCGCATTCAGAAATTAGAAAACGCCGTACAAGAGCATCCTGTCCAACAGTGGGGGAATACGATGACGCAGCAAGCGACTAAAGCTTTGAACAAGCAGGTCAAACTTGCCTTGGAGAAAACAATTGATCTGCGATCGCTAGCTGCTGAACCACCCAAAGAAAATGCACAAGAATGTTTGCGGCTCATGGGTATGGCGTTGAAGAATCTTGCCAGTGCCATGAACAATACCCAAGCCCTGGAAGCTGCGGCCATAATTTTGGGGAGTGAGCCGACACCAACTGCGATCGCATATCGAGCCGAACAACTGGAAATGCTACCCCAGGCGGTTAGTGAGATTCGGGGGGTGCTAGCTAAACCAGCGTGTAGCTGGCAGGAGTTTTGGGCAGTGGCGCAAGAGTACGAAGTGATTAAACCAGACTACTGGATGGAATTAAGCACAGAGGAAACAGATTTAATTACCACACTCCAAAACGCATCCTCTCAACCAGACACCATCGGAATCGGCTCTATCGTTGCTCACGCTGATCCATACCGCACTTTGTATGTAGAAAGGGGTGAAGTAGTAGAGGAATTAGGAGATGAGGTGATAGTGGCTTGGGATCACTGGAAGGAGCAATCGAAAAAGACTGATAGGTATTCACGAGACGAGTTGCGATTCTGGCAACCTCAATAGGCTTTCAGTGAATCGGTGACTTTTTAGACAACCAAATACAAGTAGCAAGCCCCGCAATGACAGTGGGGGAAATTTCCGTGCGTCAATATAAACAGGAGATTGTAGAATGACTGCAACTATTACAAGACCTAAGCCCAAAAAGGCTGCTGCTAAAGTACAGTCACCTTACAAGCGGCTTCATGTCATTATTCCCATTGAAGATTTGCTCTGGGCATCGCAGCAAAAGCCTTCAGTTAATCAGTTATTGCTGGACGGCTGACCCTTATGGTTCTCGGTGGATGCCGCTAACAAGTGCTTTGGGGTACAGTACTTTTATCTCTGCAAAGAAAATTCTCTCTGACAATGGGCTATTCATTTTCAAGCCAGATAAGTCCATAGAGGATGGTAGGGAAACGGCTAGCTGGATGGTGAAAAATTTGCATGGCAGTCGGATGAAGGAATTTTGGGAGAAAGCCAATTCTCTTAATCAGCAACCAGATTCTCTAAAACGAGAACCAAATGCTGGGGATTCAGAGATAGATGCTGGCTGTGAAGAAATACGTGCTTCGTATAAAGCATCTATCTCAGGTCAAAGTCAGTTAGAGCAAGGCTTTCAAGAAACCTCACGAACTGCTCAGGAACAGCTAACGAACTCTTCAAAAGAGTTCGTTAGCTGTATCTCTGACACGCTTACAGAAAATTCGCAAGTGGAGGAGACGGCGATCGCTCCCTTGGGGGTCGCGTCGCCTCAGTTTCTTGAAAGCGTGTCAGAGAAAGAGAAAGACTTGCCTGTGGCAATAGACTGCACGACGCTGGCGCTTGTGGAAGCTGTACAGGGGGAATCTGCTTCGTTGTTGGCTGAAAACCAGAATTGTGGTGTTGAGGCGGCAGTCTCTCATGAAGGTGCTTGTTCCGCCGCGCCCGTTGCCCAAAATGAAAAATCTTTAAATTCAGCGATCGCTAATCAAACTCAGGGGCAAGTAGAACAAAGTAATTCCACTTTGTTGTTAGTTGAAAATTCAGTTTCCGGTGTAGAAATCAAAGCAGTTCATGAAGGTGCTTGTTCCGCCGCGCCCGTGCCAAATCCTGAAAAATGGTCGCATGAGGCGATTGTAGCGAGGTCAAATATGCGACCGGAGCGGATGCAGAAACTCAAGGTTGCGGCGAATTCGGGGCAGAATCCGGGGTTTGATTTCTTACAAGAGTGCTGGGATGATCCGGCTTTGCAGATTGCGATCAAGAAACTGGTGGCGAAATTTCCGCAGTGGGGGATTGCGATTGTGGATGGGGTGTTGGTGGATTGGGAAAGGTAAAAATCACACTATCTCAGAATAGCGTGTAGCTAAAGCGATTGCTGCTTGAGGGTGCTTATCTACTAATACAGAAGGTGTAGATCAAGATTCCCTTGCAACGATACTGCCAAGCGACGAATTACTTTCTGAAAACGGGGACGCATAATCTGCGACTCGCTGCCATCCCCACTTATAAGCAGTGTCAACCAGAATTTCTTTACCATTGCGGAACTTAATAAATTCCTGCCCGTGGTCATAAAATATGTCTGCAACTAGTTGATTACGCTCGTCGTAACCCCACTTATCCACTGCTGCCCTCCACCAGCGCTTTCCTCTTGAGAGCAACTGTTCTAGTTCTAAATACTCCGGCTTCCAGTATTTGGTGCGCCATTGATTTGCTAGTGCGTCGATTAGTATCGCAGTCGGGTAGATCGGCTTCAGGTTTTCTTCGAGCCAGAGTATATAAACGATTGCGCTCCTGAAAGCATCTTCTAAACCATAGCTTGATGCTTCTAAACTGTCTTGAAGTTGCTCGTCATTAAAATTCACGCCGAGCGATTGCAGGGCTGGGGCATACAAATCAAATAATTCTTGTTCTACTGAATCGGCAGACCAGAACCACATAAGAAAAAGAAGACTCCTGCTGGGTGGCTAAATAAAATTTAGCATTTAGCGTGCTTCGTGTTGATGTGGAAACAAGTAGCGATCGCTAATCAAACATAAGCGCAGGTAGAACAGGTTTATTCAGCTTCTCTACGAGACGCTGCGCGAACGTTGTCAGGAGAAAATTCAGTTTCGGGTATAGAAGTCAAAACATCTTCAATATCTGTATATTTTATTTTCTGGAAGTCCCTTATCTGGAGGTTACGCAGAGCAGAAGCGGAAAGCAGACCTTGTTCTCGTAAAAGATATTGCCAGACAGAATCAAGCCTATTATCAAAACCCCAATCCCGTCCATTTTCCCATACCTTTAGTAGTACCATTGCTCCCAAGTATTGTTTTGCGAGACTGATGTTTAAGAGCGCCATTACTTAATCTAGTTTGATTTATTCTTACCGACTTACTTATACTAGAAAATCAACTTGTTTGTTCTGCTTGAGTGGGTAAGGTGATGACAAACTCTGTTCCTGCTGCTAGTTCAGAGTTGACTGTAATTGTCCCTCCATGTTTTTCGATGATAATTTGCCGGACGATCGCTAATCCTAACCCCGTACCTTTACCTGCTTCTTTGGTAGTAAATAATTCATTAAAAATCTTCTCCCGCACTGCCTCACTCATGCCAATCCCGTTATCTTTGATGCGAATTATTGCTTGCTGCATATCTTCAGATAATTCTGTATTAATAATAATTTGATTAGGATTAATTTTAATCTCTGCATAACTACGTCCAGGATTTGATTCTTCTAAAGCATCGATCGCATTAGCCAACAGATTCATAAATACCTGATTTAATTGTCCTGCATAACATTCCACTTGGGGGAGATTGCCATATTCTTTAATTACTTGAATTTCTGGGCGAGTATCAGAAGCTTTGAGGCGATGTTTGAGAATCATAATTGTACTATCAATACCATCGTGAATATTGCCAGGAATGGGGCGATCGCTATCAGCACGAGAAAATGTCCGCAAGCTGATGCTAATGTCTTTAATCCGGTTTACTCCTTCCCGCATCGAGCCAACTAACTTTGGTAAGTCTTCACGGATGTATTCGAGGTCAATCGCTTCAATTTTATCTTGAATTGCCGGACTGAAATTAGCAGATTCTTGCTGAACTAAATCCAGCAATCCAAACAAATCTTTAATGTTCTCTAAAGCGTGTTGAATATTGCCCGAAAGAAAGCCAACGGGATTATTAATTTCGTGGGCAACACCAGCCACCAAGTCGCCCAGAGCCGACATTTTTTCGCGTTGAATGACTTGCATCTGAGTTGCTCGTAATTCAGCAGTTTTTTGAGCCACTTGCTGTTCTAAATTTTGACTCAAGAGACGCAACTGTAAATGGGTTTTCACCCGTGCTAACACTTCTTCTTCTTGGAACGGCTTGGTAATGTAGTCTACTGCACCAAGTTTAAGCCCTTTAACTTTGTTGTCTACATCAGCCAAAGCAGTCATAAACATCACCGGAATATCACAAGTCTTGGGATTATCTTTCAGGCGTTGGCAAGTTTCAAATCCATCAATTCCTGGCATCATCACATCCAGTAAGATCAGATCGGGCGGTCGCCGCTCAATTTGTTGCAGGGCGCGTTCGCCACTGGTTGCGATCGCAACCTTATAGCCTTCATTACTTAAAGCCTCTGAGATGACATCCAAATTAGTGGAAATATCATCAACGATTAAAATTAACCCACTTAAAGTTGTTGCCATAATCGTCCTTAAATCCTAAATATTAGTAAGGTATTGTTGAATCAAGGTTTCAATCTTCTCAGTTTGAAATTGCTTGGCTAGTTGTACTACCTGCCCTATAAAAGGTTGATAACGCCGATCCTTTTGGCCAATTTTCTTTGCAGTTTCTGTCAATTCTCTCACTAAGCCATCCTGCGCCAGTTCCAGTAACATTTCCAAATCTGCGGCTGGTGGGGGAATTAGCTCCGTGAATACCTCTTTGTCCATCGCCCTGTCCCCAATATCTGACTCGACTGCTTCATATTTCCAAGTGAGTTGCAGGTGCTGGGCCAGCAAGGTGAACAACTCTTCCGCATCAACGGGTTTTGTGAGAAAATCATCTCCACCCATAGCTAAACTCTTCTGTTGGTCAATTTCTGACACCGATGCTGAAGATACAATTACCAACAAATGCTTAATATCCTCAGAAGTGCGTAACTCCCTGAGCATTTCAAAGCCATCCATTATCGGCATCGCTAAATCTGTAATTACTAAATCTGGCTGTTTTTCTCTGGCTTTCTCTAAGCCTTCTTCACCATTTTCTGCTTCGGTAAACGTGAACTCCAGTGGCTCCAAGAGATTTACCAAGACTGACCGATTTTCCCAGCGATCGTCCACAATCAGAATATGGCGTGGTTTCCCCTCGTAGCCGATAATGGTTCGTCCCTCAGTGACTAAACTTTTTTGCGCCCAATCAGAGGCGAGAGGCAATGCCACCTCAAAGTAAAAGTTACTGCCCACCCCTAGCTCACTCTCAATCTGAATTTTTCCTCCCATCAATTCCACAATTCTTTGGCTGATGGCTAAACCTAACCCTGTGCCTTCCGACTGGCGTTTTTGATCTCCTACTTGTTCAAAGGCTTGGAATAGTTTGTTGATCTGATTAGAGGCAATGCCCACTCCAGTATCTATCGCTTGGAACTTGAAGCGAGGCAAGGGAATGGTGGAATTTGACTCTAATACTTTGACCTTCAGAGTGACGCTCCCTTTGTCAGTAAATTTAATCGCATTTCCTAAGACATTCAGTAAGACTTGGCGGAGCCTTTTCTCATCAGCCTCAACTCCGGTGGGCAAATTGGGATCGGGTTGATAAATAAAGTCAAGTCCTTTTTGGTCGGCGCGAACCCGACAAATTTCGACCACACCTTGAACAAATGAGGGGAAGTGAATAGTTTTGGGAGCGAGTTCTAGTTTGCGGGCTTCGATTTTTGAGATGTCTAAAATGTCGTTAATTAATGTTAGGAGATGAGAGCCGCACTGATGAATAATATTCACACCATGACGTTCTTTGTCGGGGATAACTTTGGAACGTCCGAGAATTTGAGCATAGCCGAGAATACCGTTGAGGGGGGTACGGAGTTCGTGACTCATATTGGCCAGGAAATCGCTCTTTGCTTGGTTGGCTTCATTGGCGAAATTCTTTTTTGCCTCCAAATCACGATAAGACTCTGCTAACTTAACAGTCATGCGGTTAAACTCGCTGGCTAATTGCTCGACTTCATCACTAGTCTGGATGTCTAATCTGTAGTCCAGATTACCCTCTCTAATGGTCGCTACCCCTGTCTGAAGTTTCTTGATAGACCGCACTGCTGGCAATAGAATTAGGACAAACTGCCCAGCAAGAACTAGCAAAATAAAAGCAAGAATTCCCCACTTGACAATTTGCTCGGTTTGATTTAGTTCTTGCCCTGCCTGAAGAGCCAGTTTTTGCTCTTGTTGCAAAATTCTAATAATCTTAGAAGTATAAAAATTCACATCTCGATTAAAAGCGTTAATAGCTCTATAGTCTTCCTTCACCTCTGCTACAGACAGACTATTTTGGCTAATAACCGATCGACTAATTTCCGTTGCCAATTTATCAAATATTTGATACCGACGATATACAATATCTAATTCTTCAGTAGTGGGGCTAAGTTTTTTCATTTCATCTAATATAGATAAAAATTCTTGCTTCACTGCTTGATATTCGGCGATTTTAGCTTGAGGATTTTCTAGCACTAACAAATCTTTGATTGTGATAATTTGCCGGGCTAGGAGTAAATTTATGGTTTGAGCATTGCCAATCAGTTTCAGGCTTTTATAATGTGCCTCTTCTACCCGAATGCGGGCGCGTCCCAGTACTAGATTACTTGTGCCTACAGCAATAATAATCATGCCGACGGTTATTACCGAAGAACCAAAAAATTTCTGCCAAATCTTCATTTTGTCTTTGCTAATTTTTCGTCTAATTGTTTCTTGACCTGCCTCACCCGATCGTAGTCTGAGTCTTGCACCAGGGTATATCCATTAGAAGGAATTCCATCAAGATTCAGCATTCCAATAGGGGCACTAATAAATGCCTCTTTCAATTCAGCAATAAGCTGGGGAGATAGTTTCTGAGAAACAACAATAGGAGATTGGGGAATTGGTTCTGATTCCCACATTACCTGATAAGAATCATTGATTTTGCCAGCTTTTTTGGCTTGCTTATAAATGTCAAACTCAATACCTACAGCATCAACTTGCCCATCTAGCAGTGCAGCTAATGAGTTCTTATGGTTCTTAAAGAACTGAACAGAAGCAAAATCGCTATCAAACTTGAAACCTATATCTAATAGGTGAACTACAGGAAACATATAACCTGATGTTGATAGTTTACTGGTAAAGCCAAGCCGCTTGCCCTTAAGATCGTTGAGGGTTTTGATCCCACTAGCAGAATTAGCAATAATAGCTGATTTATACCAAGGTCGTCCCGTATTTTTAGTGATAGGGGCAGCAATTGGCTCGATTTGTGGATTCCGTCGCTTTGCCTCAATATAAGAAAGTGGCCCTAGTAAGGCGATTTGCACCTTTTCTTCTACCAAAAGATCGACGGTACGTTTGTAGTCTTTGACCGCTTGGATAGATACAGGTCGTTTCAGGGTTTTATTTAGGTATTCAGTTAAAGTTCGTATTTGTTCCTGTTGGTCTGTGTCATTCGACGCTTGGGCGACAATTGCGATCGCTAAAGTTGCTGGTACCTTTTCCACACTAGCTTGAATGCTGGGCGTTGGCTGGGGATTATTATTACTGGAAGTTTGAGTAGTGCAACCAGTACTAATTACTATTAATGCAGGAACTACTAGAGCGATAAGAGCTATTTGTCGCTTAATCAATGAATTTAGTTGTTGCTGTGAATATGCTTGCATAGCTAGACACTCCTTATAAATCGGATGTTGATACTAACATTTGGGAAATTTGATTAAGGGAACATTAAATCTTGGCTGCAATATTAAATCCTTAAGACTTCTAGATTTAGTATTCCCAGATATCTGAAGCTGTTTACCAAAAAAGCCAAAAATTACACCAGAATTTCAATGATAAATTCTGTACCCTCACCTAGAATCGAGTTAAAATTCAATTTTCTGGCGTGGGTTTCTTCGACAATTTGCCGAGCGATCGCTAATCCTAACCCTGTACCTTTATCCCAAAAGTGTTGAATGTTAACCCTCTTGTGTCACTCTAGGCAGAAGAAAAATAGAAATCAGAGCGAGCCAGGAATATAAAGATTGAGGAAGTAAGCCTATAAACGATGGATTGAGGTTTAGTAAATCCTAAAGATAATTGAGGAATAGAAAAGACTATAAGCCAAGGCTGAATTAAGTCAAATAAGGTAAAAGTTTGAAGTATGAGACGAAGATTGTTGAGAATATTTTTCCAACCTTTTCCATTATCCCACTCCGGATGAGAAGCGAATCGTGTTTGAGGCTCTGGGGCAAAAGGACGCATTTGTTCTGAATGAAGGCTAACCATGAGATATGTACTACATACAATTTCCCACCATCGTTCAATATCTTGATAGCGAGTGAAACGATAATCCGCCCAACCTAATTCATTTTTACTTTGCTTTAATCCATATTCAACCCAAGTTCTTAACCCGTAGAAGTTACCAACTTCTCTCGGTGTAATGTCTGGGTATTTACTCATGACATACCAAGTAGAATTTCCAGGTAATTTTTCAGTATCTGTGGTGATCTGCCAATATCTATGTTCTTCACGAAAGCCCGTGGATTATTTCTCTAATGAACCGATTCTCACTGCCCAGGTCAGAAAATACTCGAATGCAGAGATTGGGCGTACAGTCAGGCGGTTCTGGGACAAAGTTGGCAAAAACAATGAGTCCTTAAAATTCCTTTAAGGTTTCCCGCAAGTTTTTTTAACCTATTGTCAGTAGTGTAAGAGTTATAGTATTCCAACTTACCTTGTCAACTCCGAGCTTGTGTATAGGTAATTTTGGCAGTTTTTACGAAAAATCTTGTCAACTCTGCTTTTAACAAAGGTATTGAACCCTCAAATAAAATCTAAAGTTACCATGAACAAACAATCCTTTAACTACAAATACTCGATTATTCCTCTATTAGGTGCAATAATAGTCACTAACGGATTTTTCTCCAAAGTATCGGCGCAAAATATTTCTGCTCCAGAGACTACTGATTCTGTTGCAGTCACTGTCAAAAACCAAGAGTTTCCACAGTGGGGATATTACATGGTGCGAAGAGATTTTCGCAAATGTGCTTTTCCAGTATGCGGTGGGTATTTTATAAAGCAAGTCAACTTGAAAGCTACTCCTTGCTTAGATGGTGTTTTTCGCTCCGAATGCTATGTGTCTGCAATTGATTGGAGTTCGCTGAAAGTCTCGCCTTACGAACTAATAAAAATTCAAAATGATGATGGTAGCCGTGTGATTCTCAGAGGTAACATCGTTCCAGTAACATTTCCTGGATTCGGTGAGTTTGGGAATTTGAGAGTAAAAGAAGCCTTCTATGCTGCGACAAATGCCCCAGCAAAAGGTACTTTTGTGGCACTAAAAGACAATGGCATTCGTTGCATCACAACTCCTTGCTTCTCAACAAATCAACTGGTTTTGAATAAACCGAGGATTTCTCAAGTCTCGTCAATCGATTTGAGTCAAACGGGTGCAACGCAAAAGCAGCTTGAGGCAGCAACAAGCGAAATTTTTGGTAAAGGTTTGATTGCTGTAGGTATAACGGAGGTAATAGAAAACGTAGATCCAACAAACAGAGCTACTCAGTTTGTGGGTACACAGTTTTATCTGAGAGTGGAACCGAACTAAAGAAATAAGCTTATCTTTGCCACTGGCTCATCCTAAAACTGTGCGATCGCCTATCTCAAAGAAGCGTTACGCACTTGGAAGAGAGTCAAGTCAACGGAAGCCGTGTTTGTGGCAGCTTGCAAGGAAAGGAGGAAGCCGGAGGCACAACAGGCCAAGTTTACTGTGATCGCTCCCTTTGAGTGGGCGAGGCGGCAAAGGATTGTGATTGCGCTGTCTGGGGAAACTGTGTATAAGCCTCAGCTAATGCAATAGACATTCTGCTCTGGAGCGACCACAACGTATGCAGAAACTCATGCGTTGCGGCGAATTTAGGGTTTGACTTTTTGCTCTCGTGTTGGAATGATGATCCCGCGAAAGCAAATGTAAGGCCAAAAAACTACGGAGTAATTGATGGCTGTTCCCCACGAATTAGGAGCGTTCAACTTCAGCCGTAGGCAGGTCTGAGTAGTTCAGCTCATTAATTAACCACAGACACTTCTGACAATTTCTAGAAACTCCCGTAAAACAGGTGTCATATCCTCTTGTCGCCACACTACAGCCGTTTCTACTAATGGTGTTTTTTCCTCTAAAGTGCGATAAACTACACCAGCCCTTTGAAGATTTTGCAAAGAAGACGGTACGATCGCAATCCCCATTCCCGCTGACACTAGCCCGATAATTGTCTGCATTTGGATTGCTTCTTGAGTCACTTTTGGGCTGAAATTTCCTTGCTGGCAAAGACTCATGATTTGATCGTAAAGTCCGGGTCCCAAATGGCGGGGGAACATAATAAAATTTTCGTCTTTTAGTTCGCGCACTGAAATATTTTCTTGTCTGGCTAAGAAATGAGTTTCTAGCAAAGCTACAATTAGTCCTTCTTGCTGAATGCATTCTTGATTGAGAGTGTTGTCTTCTAAAGGTGGATGGGCAAAACCTACATGGATGCGGTGATTGAATAGCGCTTGTTCTTGCTGAGTTGTCGTTAATTCTTGCAATACTAACTCCACCTCTAAAAACTGTTCTCGAAACCGCCGCAAGATCACAGGGAGCAAATCGTAAGTTACCAAGCTGGTGAAACCTACTCGTAGTTGTCCTTTCTCACCCCTACCTGTCCGTTGAGTCAGATCAATTGCCTTGGACAGTTGAGCGAACAATTGATAAGCTTCTTGCAAAAATACTTGTCCCGCTTCCGTTAGCTGCACCTGTCGTTTAGTTTTGCGTTGAAAAAGTTCTACCCCTAGTTCCGCTTCTAGCTGCTGAATTTGCTGGCTTAAGGGAGGTTGAGCGATGTGAAGTCGCTCTGCGGCTTTACTAAAGTGTAGTTCTTCAGCTACCGCAATGAAGTAGCGCAGGTGTCGCAGTTCCATAGTTTTGATATTTTATAAGTCTCAAATATCTATAAATATATATTGGACATATTAAAAGTTGCTAAATATCATACTCATATATGCAAGTCAGAGGATGATGTAACTATGTCGGAGAATTTGAGAAGCCAAATTGTCACGCAAGGGGTGCAGCGATCGCCTAATCGGGCTATGCTACGCGCAGTTGGTTTTAAAGATGAAGATTTCAATAAAGCCATTGTCGGTATTGCCAACGGTTACAGTACGATCACTCCCTGTAATATGGGGATAAATTTACTGGCGCAAAGGGCAGAAGTTGGAATTAAAACCGCCGGGGCGATGCCGCAAATGTTCGGCACGATTACCATTAGCGATGGGATTTCGATGGGAACTGAAGGGATGAAATATTCCCTAGTGTCGCGGGAAGTCATCGCTGATTCTATTGAAACCGCCTGTACTGGCCAAAGTATGGATGGTGTACTAGCGATCGGCGGTTGTGATAAAAATATGCCAGGGGCAATGCTGGCGATCGCCCGGATGAATATCCCTGCAATATTCGTTTACGGTGGCACAATTAAACCTGGTCACTACAACGGACGCGATTTAACCGTTGTCAGTTCTTTTGAAGCTGTTGGTCAATACAGTGCTGGAAAAATTGACGACAAGGAATTATTAGAAGTTGAAAGTCGCGCTTGTCCTGGCGCTGGTTCCTGTGGAGGAATGTTCACAGCTAACACCATGTCTTCAGCATTTGAAGCCCTGGGAATGAGCTTGCCCTATTCTTCGACAATGGCAGCCGAAGATGTTGAAAAAGCCGACAGCACAGAAAAATCGGCTTATGCGTTAGTCGAAGCCATTCGCAAACAAATCTTACCGCGTCAAATTATCACCCGCAAATCTATCGAGAATGCCATCTCTGTGATTATGGCAGTCGGTGGTTCGACTAATGCAGTACTGCATTTCTTAGCGATCGCCCGTGCCGCTAATGTAGAGTTGACCATAGACGACTTTGAAACTATCCGCGCCCGTGTTCCCGTTTTGTGTGATTTAAAACCAAGCGGTAAATATGTAGCTATAGATTTGCACAAAGCTGGTGGCATTCCGCAAGTGATGAAAATGCTACTTGCACATGATTTACTACATGGGGATAGCATTACTATCACTGGCCAAACAATTGCAGAGATACTAGCAGATATCCCAGAAGAACCATCTGCCAATCAAGATGTGATTCGGACTTGGAATAACCCGATGTATGCCCAAGGACATTTAGCCATCCTCAGAGGTAATCTCGCAACAGAAGGGGCTGTCGCCAAAATTACCGGCGTGAAGAAACCAGTAATTACCGGCCCCGCACGGGTATTTGAATCGGAAGAAGCCTCTTTAGCTGCAATTTTGGCGGGTAAGATTCAAGCTGGTGATATTCTAATCATCCGCTACGAAGGGCCTAAGGGCGGCCCTGGAATGCGAGAAATGTTGGCTCCCACTTCAGCAATTATCGGTGCTGGTTTGGGTGATGCAGTGGGATTAATTACCGACGGACGCTTTTCTGGCGGTACTTATGGCATGGTAGTTGGTCATGTTGCTCCAGAAGCCGCAGTTGGTGGTGCGATCGCGCTTGTAGAAGAAGGCGATAGTATTACTATTGATGCACCTGCTCGTTTAGTGCAGTTGAATGTATCTGAATCAGAATTGGCTCGTCGTCGAGCTAACTGGCAACCTCCGGCTCCCCGTTACACTAAAGGCATATTGGCGAAATATGCCTTTTTGGTATCTTCTAGCAGTCTTGGGGCTGTGACAGATTTGGACTTGTTCAATAACTAGTTATTAAAGTTTTGAGAAGTTTAATTAGTTGTCGTATCTCTCCACACATTTGCAAATTGTGATCAAATGCCAGGTGAAACTGATAATATACTCGTTGTAGTTTGCATTTACGAGTGAAAACGTAAAAACACTCATTCTTGGGTGATTGTTCTCTTGGGACTAAATAGAGCAATTACCTACTTTTTCTGTTTTAAAAGTGATGAAATGAGGGGGCTAGCACTAGTCTGTTGACTTTGTGAGTTTTTCAGTGATATTTTTCATACAATAACTATGT
>NZ_JBDNJQ010000365.1:0-1486 GCF_051172895.1 Nostoc sp. CALU 1950
AGCCTAAGTCAAATGAGGCTCTGTTCTCTTTAGATTTTCTTTACGAATCAGCTCTCAAAGAATACGCATTGGTACTCAAGATTTACGCATTGCGGCAATTACGCTGTCGGTGAATGGGATTTTAGTAACCCGTAACCGGAAGGATTTTGAGAGAGTTCCTAATTTGCTTTTAGAAGATTGGACTATATCTTAATTTGCCTCAAGATTAAATTGGACTAAGTGTGTATTTATTTAATTACATCCAATATTTCTTGAAGTGTAAAGTAAATATAGTAAAATATTGGAAATCCATTAATTTCTATAGTACCGTATTTGCGATGTTGATGGCCTTTTACATCGTTATAAGAGAGTGATTTAGGTTTAAGTTCATGGCCACGGTAATCTGGAGAAAGATATGCTAGCTTAATCGGAGTGCATTTTTCATCAAAACTGATGCTCCATTTAATTTTTAAATTTAATTTACCATCAGAGCCACGTTCTAAATCATCGAAAAAGTTTTTATAAAAATAACTTATTTCAATTTTTTTGAAATCTTTTTCTGTAATTATTTGTGAATAACACAATTGAGTTTTATTTACACTAGGATATATCTTTTTGAAAAAATCATTTACTTGCTGAGATATGTAATCTTCTATAGCTATTTTTTGCTCTTTATTAGCAAATGATATAAAAGGAATATAAACACTTTGAAAATCTGTATTCTCTGAACAAGTTCCAATTACATTTAATTCATAAATCATTGATTATTTTCCAAATAACTATTTTGTATTAAAAAGAAGTTCGCCTTAAATATTTTTATACCTTTTAGGTTTATATTTTCTTCCAATTCACCCAATGTATTGGATGGTTCTACATTATAGTAATAAGGAATAAAAAATACATTTGCAGAAATATTATGTGTTTGCTGTAGGGCATATTCATATGTAAGTTGCTTCACTAGATCATCTTTATACTTTTTGGCAGACTTTGGATGTAGTTCTTTCTTTTTATAAAATTCTAGCGGTACATCTTTGTAATCAATTATTTTGATAGATGTACCTTCATTCAAATTATTGTCTCCTATTGTATTGTCAGTTTCTAAAACTAAATCAGGTCGTAAAAAACGACGTAAAGCTGAACTTCTATCTCGTTTTTCAAGCTGATTATATCTAGAGTGTGAGTAGACAAATATTCGCTCATTTAAATCAAACTCAATGCAAAGTAGTTCATCCCATTCAAGCTTTTCTGTAACCCTACCCAAATTTCTAGGTATGTTTGAGGTTTTGGAGTAAACCCATTGATTAGCATATACATTTCCACTATTAGCTTTGCGGTTTCCGACTCGATTTTTTTCTTTTTCTTCTCTTTCTGAGTTGTCATATTCTTTCAGAGTTATGTCCGTATCTGCATAGCAAATTTTTTTGCGGTGTTTTTTAAAAAAATATGTGTTGCACCAAAAGTGTTGAATGTTAAGAAAAATCCGATAAAAACAGCCCAAAATATGTTA
>NZ_JBDNJQ010000388.1:0-1123 GCF_051172895.1 Nostoc sp. CALU 1950
TATAGCAATCCTAAATCATTTGTGAAAATCAATCATACATAAATATTTTTGGGAAATTAAATATTTCATGGTGAACAGCGAGTTCAAATAAACGCTTGACAATAGTAAAAGATTTACATAAATGATAATATTCTCTAATAAACTTTTTAGCAGATAACCAAATATCTTCCACTGGGTTTTGTGTCGGATCATTAGGAGCGAAGCGAATACAAGTAACTTTCCATTCGTTCTCGTTTAGCCCCTGATTTACAGATTTTAAATAATCTTGAAATTCAACTGAACGGTGATAACTAGCTCCATCCCAAATCAAACTAATGCGGCTTTTAGGATATTGAGTAAGCAGGTATTCTACGAATGCAATTGCCGATTTAGAATCACCTTTTTTGAACGGCTTAATTAAAAATTCTTGTGTGTAATAATTCAGTGCGCCAAAGTATGTCTGTCTTTGTCTTTCGTTAAGAACTGGAACTTCAATTCTTTCTTGAGTATTACCCCAAATATAACCACAAATGTCTCCCCACAACAAATGACACTCATCCTCAAAAAATACAACCATTTCTCCAGACACAATCTCACTTTGATGTGCATTAAGCCATGCTGTAATTTCTAGTTTTTTTTTGCTACTAACTCCTCGTCTTTGCGTGGGTTCTTTTTTTGTGTTTTTTTCCAACTTATAGATGCTTCTTTAAATAGGTCATAATAGCTTTGGTTTGACTCAAATGCTATATTGAAACTTTCTTCTATGTACTCTTTTAGTTCATTTAAATGCCAGTATTTTTTTTGTTTAAGCCATTCAATCACTGTTTGTTTTTGTTTGCTATCAAGATAACCTCTCGAACCTTGATATTTAAGTTTTAACCCTGCAACCCCCTGTTCCACAAAAATATATTTCCACTTATTGACAAAGCCTAAAGATACGTGCAAAATTTCTGTAATCTGAGAATGAGTGTAACTTTCCATCACCATTTGTACAGCCAGCGCTCGTTTCAATTCTCTTTTATCTGGGTTCCCTTGGATAAATTCTATCAATTCTTTCATATAGGGAGTTGTGTATTTTCTATATTAATTAGATCCAGCTTATCGTTATGTGTAATTTTTCACAACTCATTTAGGATTGCTATAT
>NZ_JBDNJQ010000442.1:0-353 GCF_051172895.1 Nostoc sp. CALU 1950
CTATAGAGTCATTAATTTTTGTGATTTAGAAACAAAAACTGAGTTTCGATTAGTAACCAATTTACCAACATTAGGAGAGGCTGCCGTTAGTGATGATGAAATCAGGGATATTTATCGATTACGTTGGGGAGTTGAATTGTTGTGGAAGTTTTTAAAAATGCACTTAAAACTTGACAAGTTAATTACTAAAAATGTTAATGGTATTACCATACAAATTTACGTTAGTTTAATAGCTTATCTAATTTTACAGATATTATCTATCCCACAAGAATGGGGACATACGCTATTAGATAAATTCCGCTATTTACAATCTTGTATGTGTCAGAAAATCAGTTATGTTCATTGGTTTGAAG
>NZ_JBDNJQ010000449.1:0-315 GCF_051172895.1 Nostoc sp. CALU 1950
AAGATATCTTGAGAGGACTGCCAAAAAACGATTATCCAGTATTGAACAGTCGTCTATTCTTTGAGTGCTGGTTATCTTATGCTATGGATAACAGCTTAACAAGTATGCGAGATTTGTTTAAGAGATTAAACAACACAGGATTTGAGGTAGATATTTCTACTTTCTCTAAAGCAAACTTACATCGAAGTCAAAAACCTTTTCAAGAAATTTACCAAAAATTAAATGAATTAGTACAGAAGAAAGTTCAAAAAAAGTTACACGATAAATATGCAATTTGTCCAATAGATTCAACAATTATTACTCTCACAAGTAAAT
>NZ_JBDNJQ010000514.1:0-204 GCF_051172895.1 Nostoc sp. CALU 1950
AACTTTTCAGTTCTCTAAATCTAGCTACTGGAAGTCCATCAGATAACTTCATAAACTTTGGACATGACCATGACTATAAATTTGGTTCTAAAATGATGTCTAGTCTACCAAGTAATGCTGTTGGTGTAATGGATAGAGGTTTCGCTGGATTAAAATTTATCCAAGAATTATTCCAAGAAAACAAATACTTTGTTTTGCGGATTA
>NZ_JBDNJQ010000048.1:0-47732 GCF_051172895.1 Nostoc sp. CALU 1950
CTTGATTCTGGTAGGTTTTCGGGAGAGAGCGAATCTATTGATAAGCCTGTATCTACAACAATATTTGATAAATGATAAATTGATTTACATCCATCATCGGTACAAAATACTAAACAATTATTCCTAACGTAAATCTCAGTAATTCTCATTGTATAAATCCATGCTTTGATGATCTGATTGTATAAAATTCTCCCTGAACGTCACTTATTAGCCCCAGTCAGGGTATTCTCGTGGATCTTGATAATCAATATCGGTAGAGCTAAATCTTCCTGTGCTGCTTGCTCAAATCTCCCTGTGCTGCTTGCTCAATTGATATTTCATCAATAAGATCATGATACT
Organism: Nostoc sp. CALU 1950; assembly: GCF_051172895.1. Lineage (NCBI taxonomy): Bacteria > Bacillati > Cyanobacteriota > Cyanophyceae > Nostocales > Nostocaceae > Nostoc > Nostoc sp. CALU 1950. The sequence continues at coordinate 340 of NZ_JBDNJQ010000048.1, forward strand.
GCCGTGCAAAAATATGCCCTTTTTCAATGCTGTTAAAATTTTTTACAAAAAGTTGATGGGCTTCTTCAGCTTGTTTACGGCGGGTAGGGTTTTTTATCCAATCAAAATTTTTGATGAACAAACGAGGCTTTGGGACAAGAACTGGATATCGATAGCCCGAATGAGAATCAATCCGAGAGCGTCCGCGAGAATGTAATGGGAGAAATCTAAGGCGATTTAAATTGATTCTTACTTTAAAAGATGTAGTCATAATTCCCTTTTCGTCACTTGATACTTAAAACTACTAAAATTCATGTATCAATAATCATGATTGATTTCCTGTCCAAGGATTTAAAGCACTCCGAGAAATATTTTGGCTTCAGCCAAGCTTATCAAACCAGTTCAAGTTAGGACTTTCCCCATTTTTTCGTCGGTCAGCCTCAGCACAAGCCTTTTCATAAACCTCATCCCACCCACGAAGAAAGTCCTTTTCATAAGATGCTAAATCTTTGTATGGGATAGCGCTTTCAAGCGAGACAGCCTGTACTATCTCTTCAAAGCTTTGAAAATATCCCGGCTCAATTGCGATTGCTGACAAAAACCTCACGGAATTGTTTTTAAACTCTTGATGACATAGCTCTAATGCATCTGATTTCATCCTACTACCCTTGAGAAATATTTGGACTGAGAAACGGTTTGATAGGTGACTTGATAAGTCACGTAAAAATATCTTATTAAACATATTTAATTAGCAATTATTCAATAATATCAATCTCCTCTAATTAGTCAATATATTATTTTTTATTGTTCCGAATCCTTCAACATACCCGTTAACAATTCCGACATTTTTTTGTCAATGTCTTGCTTTATTCGTTGCAGCTTTGGAGCGGATAAAAAGACTAATAAGATAACAGCTTAATTTCTCTAGAGCAGTTCCCACTATATATACCAACAATGCAGTAAAACCAATATATATTCTTAGTTGATTCCAGTCCCGAAAATCGAATTCTCTCATGGCTGCTGAAATCCTGAGAAATTCGGGAGCGAAATCACGATAATTCAAGGGTTTTGACAATCTGGTAAAATAAATATTGAACAATTATCTTAAATAGTAATGATGTTATGGATATATTTAATAAATCAGAATTATTTGTCAAAGAATTTTCTAAATTACATACAGACGAGCTTGAGACAATTACCCAGATACTAGTTGAGATAACTCACCGTAGTCCATCGGAGATTAAACCTGTGTTGTCTGCCATGCTCGTGCAACTACTAGAATCTGAAACGGAGTGTATTTTCTCTGCAACTCCTACCGAACAGGTAGTAGCAGCACTTCAGCAGTCGGCAGAAATCACTGATTTTATTCGTTACTCAGAAATAAAAACAGTTAATTCAACCGGAATCAAGCATTAACCAATATTGTAGAGAATTAAAGCTTTGAAGTTCCCTGATAAAGGCACGAGTTTGTAATAACGCATGATTGACAACGATTAAATAATCTTTTGGTTTTGATATGACAGCTTCGCAAGATCCACCCCAACAAGGAGAACACGCTACGGATGAGGCTGTGCGTTACCTTACTCCATACCAATCTTTTCTTATTCTCCCCCTTCACTCTGCTTGTGCTATTTCTCTCTTTAGTCCAACATCCACGTACAAACTTCTTTATGTCCGCTAACAGTTTGCTCCCAATTTGAATATCTCCAGAATTTACCATTGTATTCACCTCCAAAAACCATAGTTTCAAAAAGCTGTACCTCTTGATTAGGGGAACTGGAATAATCCTTTCCTAAAAAAATTGTAGATACTCTTCCCCAAGAAAAACTACTTAAAGCTACTTGTACATTGTTATCATTTTTCCGCCATTTAGACCATTGCTCAATACTTTTGGGAGCAATGGGTTTGTGATTTTCATCTAATATGTAAAGACCATCGAGTACATTCATACAGTCTCCTACAATAACTAACAACTTTAAAAAATATACGACCCAAATAGAAACACGACTTTGGGAATTAGATACAAATCTTGCAATAACTCAATAGCGTGGTCGATTCTGGTAATATTTTCGCCAAAAGTCTCAAGCCAGTACTCAATACGTCTCTCTGCTTCCTGTTTGGTCATAATTCCCTTTTTGTACAATAAGGCAGGAAATTGAGTGATGCACTGTTGGGTCAGAACTGGCGAAGCTGTCATCAAGCGCAAACTAAACAATTTAGTTTAAATATCAAGCATCACCATCCAAAGCCCTTAAATAGATACAGTTAAGATTTTAAACAACCAGTCTTCTAGAGGTACGCCGAATTCTTCTGGAATAAGTTTTTGTATCTTGGTGTATTCAACCTGATTCCAATATGCAGGATTAAATATACTGTGCGGAACTTCTACATCAACTAATTGTGGATTTTCCATAACACGACACCACATTCTAGCTCGATAATCAATTGTTAGGTTCCCACTCGGCAACTCAATCCAATAATGCGGTGACACTTGACTATGCCCAATCCATTGGAATGAACCGCAACAAATTATATGTTCAATACCCTTATTAAATAAAATAGTAGAGAGAACTTTGCTATGCCCATCACACTCCGTTGGAGAATTATCCCAAATATCTAATTCTTCACGTAGCTGGTCAATAAAATCATTATTCATGACAAGCATATTTATTCTCCCTCAACCATTTCTTCAATTTTAAAATAATAGGAAACTTCTGTCCCTTCTAACTCCCTTAAAAAGCCAGCCAATGCAAATGGACATTTACAATTTAGTTCTTTTTCTATCAACTCAGCATTCAGGTGGTATTCTTGACACACAACATCAAAAATATCTTCAGTGGTTAATTCGAGATTTTCATCTAATTCCCAAACTCGCGCTTCTATTAAGTTAAAGTCTGTTGTCGATTTTCCGTAATTAATATGTTTAAGACTTCCTAAGTATCTACGTTTGAAAGGCGGAAGCTGGTTCTTCATAATTTTCATTATATTTGTCCAGTTCAAAGAATTCTACGCTCTCTTGAAGCTAACCGCAAGTTAACTTAGAATGAACCGTTTACTCTTGTTGTCTAATAATGTTTTAGTCTAGGTCTATGATCCACAATCCATTATCCCACTTCCAACCCCAAGAATTCATATTATGACGTTCAAGTTCTGACATATTGGTATAAGTTTTCAAAGACTTATCCTCTACATAAATGATACCCGGCTCGTTTATCTCTGAGCCAATACCAACATAGGCTGATTCATCGTACTTAACAATTAGGTTTAATCCGTTTGATAAGCGTTGGATTGTTGACATAATTTACTATTTTTTATCTAACTCAACCATTTCTTGAATTTTCAAATAATAGGAAAGTTCTAGCGGTTCTAACTCCCTTAAAAAGCCAGCTAATGCAAATGGACATTTACAATTTAGTTCTTTTTCTATCAACTCAGCATTCAGGTGGTATTCTTGACACACAATCTCAAAAATCTCTTCAGTGGTTAATTCTAGATTTTGATCTAATTCCCAAACTCGCCCTTCTATTAAGTGGATGTCATCTCCTTCTGGGTAAGAAATTTCTGTTTGATAAGCGAAAATTCATGTCAGTTATTTGGGATGTCATTTTTCAATGAATTTGGATCTACTAGGGCAGGATCTGGCAATCCTAAATCTTCTCGATGATTTTCAAGTACAAAGTCTATTTCCTCTTCCTCTATTTCTTCATAAGAAACAAATTCGACTTCAGGATTAGCGTTTTGAAGCTCAGTAAAGCTTTTTTCTATGTTGCTGGTATGAATGATCCTAGTATCTGGCTCATAATCGTCAGGGTGGAAAAAAGTAATCTTATAGCGTGGCATAATTCCCTTTTCGTCACTTGATACTTAAAACTACTAAAATTCATGTATCAATAATCATGATTGATTTCCTGTCCAAGGATTTAAAGCACTCCGAGAAATATTTTGGCTTCAGCCAAGCTTATCAAACCAGTTCAAGTTAGGACTTTCCCCGCTTTTTCGTCGGTCAGCCTCAGCACAAGCCTTTTCATAAACCTCATCCCAGCTACGAAGAAAGTCCTTTTCATAAGATGCTAAATCTTTGTATGGGATAGCGCTTTCAAGCGAGACAGCCTGCATTATCTCTTCAAAGCTTTGAAAATATCCCGGCTCAATTGCGATTGCTAACAAAAACCTCACGGAATTGTTTTTAAACTCTTGATGACATAGCTCTAATGCATCTGATTTCATACTCCTACCCTTGAGAATTATTTGGACTGAGAAACGGTTTTCTAGGTGACTTGATAAGTCCCGTAAAATATCTTATTAAACATATTTAATTACCAGTTATTCAATAATATTAATCTCCTCTAAGTCATCAATTTATTAATTTTTATTTATCCGAATCCTTCAACATACCCGTTAACAATTCCGACATCTCCCACAGGTCTTTATTCCGGTTATCATCATAAATCATCAGCGTCCTGGGGTCAGCATGACGGCTCAATTTCTGCACCTTTCTAATATTCCCATCAGTAGCATCAAGCGCCGCCGTAATCGCCGAATGCCTAACCCTGTGAGGTGACATGGGTTTTTTAACCCCCGCCTTCTTAAAAGCAGTAGCCACTATTTTATAGATGGCATCGGTAGTCAATCTATGCCCTTCATTATGAAAATCCAATGCTGTAAATATCGGTAAATTAACATTCAAATCACCCCTGGCAATTAACCAATCTGCAAGAGCATGAGCCACATCCTTGGACATATCCAAATATTCTTCATTCGTTCCCTTACCCTTACCCAAAACCCGCAACTTACGCCCATAAAAATCAAAGTCACCCACATTTAACTGACATACCTCCTGGCGACGCAACGCTAAACCCCACAGCACCAAAAAAATCGCATAGTTGCGTTTACCAATCAAAGTCTCCCTATCAAATTGCTGAATTACAACAGCTATCGCTTTGCTATCAACACCCCGCGTATCCCGGTACGCCTTAACCTTCTCCCCTGAAACATCTTCCAGGGAATAGTTGCACACTCCCAACTTCCGCCCCATCTTCGCCAACGACTTAATCGCCGCCAACCGCCGATTGATTGTCGCCTCCCGCAACCCAGATTTAATCAACATCGCCTTATACTTCAACACCACCATCACCGCTTGAGAGGGCTGCAAGTGCAGAAACTCCAGCACACTATCACCAGTTGGCGGTACAAGAGTCATCTTCAGAAAAAAATCTTTCAAATCCTTTTCATAAGCCCGTCGAGTATTGGGGTTGCGCTTATCTGCCAACAGCTGCGCCAACACATCCGGGTCTTTGTCAAGTTGTGCATCAAAATATCTGGCGATCGGGGCATCTAAACACGCCTCCAACTCAACTTTAACTAGCTCCCCCCAAAGCGGCTGATTAGGCATAAGTGCTTACTAGCTCGTTATTGATAATGCGCGTTTCCAATAACGTTCATCATTACATACAATGTTCTTGCCAAGCGTGTTTACACAAGATATAGCAAGAGCCACTTGTTGCGTAAGTTACTAAGTATCATTAGCACTGTGGTAGTCTGTAAAATTGCTGCTTTGATATCGAAATTGATATCAATTTTGGTAGCACAAGAATATTGGGGATTCTGCCCCAAAGCGATGCCTGCGGCTGGCTACGCCAACACCCAAAAACTGCTGCCCTCTATGGTAAGTAGGCTAATATTACCTACTCGTACTTTTTTCAACGCAGTGTCTAGCCCTCATCAGCAGATTGCAAGACAATTGCATACAACTTTTGGCTAACCCGAAAGTCAGCAGTAGCAATTAACTGATCAATTAATGGTTTAATAGCTGGAATTAACCCTTGTTTTTTGGCTTGTAGCAAGACTCCCAACAGACCCGTTACATTTAGTCCATAACTTGTAGCGACTGCTCGTCCTCGGCGTTCATCCATTAATAGCAAGTCAGCTTTCAGTTCTAAAGATAAAATAATTGCTTCGGCTTCTCCTAAGTCAATATTGTCCTGTTTTTCCTGAATTTCTGTAACTTGTTGAGAATTAACAACACTTATCGCCTTAATCCAAGATAGCTGTTGTACTTCTACTGCCCCAGGGACAACTTTATCTACACCTACCATCTCGTTATAAACGGCTTGGGGAATGATAACGCGACTATACAACTGACGCAGTAAATCTAACTGACCAATCGCTGCCAAGTTTGTGATCGGTGATGTGTCGCTAACTATAATCACAACAAGCCCATTGATTGCAGTGTCCGCACATCGGATTGGAAATCTTCTACATCATAGTTGATGTGTAAACCGCGTTTAGCCAGTTCATGCTGGAATTCAAGTACTGTGATTCCTGTCCAGGCTCGGACTTTGCCACTGCTAATTTTACCTTGCTCATAAAGCAAGATGCCAATTTCTAATTTCAGTTCATCCTCAGTCATGTTTGATGCTCGGAGGATGTCATCGGGAATTATGACGCTCATAAAGGAAAACTCCAATTCAAAGTTTATTCTAATTCTTCTGTCATGCTGGGCAAGAAATATCTTTTAAACCTTTATAGTATTAGACCTTTATAATTTAAAGCAATTATACCTTAATGAGCTTATAGGTTTAGTAATCGTTTGAGGTCTTCAGCATTCTTAACTTGGCTCCAGTCAACCTCACAAGAAAGCAATAGTTCTATTGCAACACCAATTAGGTGTTGAGGGTAAACCCGCTCACCAGGGGGAACTGCTTCTGTGTTGTTGTCCCGCACTGTTCGGGCTGTATCCGTTAACCAGTCATGCTGTGTGCGAGTAATTTTAATATTGATCGTCACGGGCTTTTCCTTAACTACTGCTTGAGAAGTTGGTGATGCAGTAGGCGCTTCTAATGCTGACTTTGGGGCTGGTGATGTTATAGGCATTTTCTCAACTACTGGGGAAGTTGGTTCTACTTCGGTGGGAGGTTCGGTAATCTCTGGCTCTGTTTGGCTCTTAATTCCAGAAAACTGGCTTAATTTCATGCCAGACATTTTCTTTTTGGTCATTTCATCCCCCAATGTTTAATGCACTCTTTAGCCAAAGATTGGTAAGCTCTAGCACCACTGGACTTGGGGGCGTAAGTGCTAACTGGTTGTTGCGCTGCGATGGATTCAGCAACAGCTATGTTATCAGGGATAGTTGTGTGCAATAGTCGATAACCTAACTCCACTGCTGCCTCAATTAGTAAATCGTCAGCTTCTTTAGTCAGAACTAACCGGGGCTTATACCGAGTTCTGACAACATCAATGGGAATATCTGCCTTTTCCCCTCGAATTAACTCCACGGCTTCCGAAAGTCCTTTTAGGGAAGCCGGTTCGTTCATTGTGGGGATAAGAATACGATCGCTGCTAAGGATAGCTTGCACTGATGCTACCGACAGTCCAGGGGGACAGTCCATTAAAACTACATCAAACCCAGAAAGTCGTGACAGTGCTGGAACAAACAAGTTATCCTCCGATGTCAGGCGAAACATACCTATATCACCTGGAATCAGACAAAGGTGTTTTACTTGGGTCTGTTTGGGTGTGAGTGTTTCTTTACTGGTTAGCCAGTCAAGGGTTGTTGGCTCAGTACCATCCATGCCTAGACCGAACGAGAGAGTACGCTGTCCATCTAAATCAATTAGCAGGGTTTGGCGTTTGGGAGATGCTAGAAATGCCCCTAAGTTCAGGGCAGTAGAGCTTTTAGCTGTCCCACCTTTAAAGTTGAATACACTGATAACAATCACTGTTTAAAAGTTAAAACGTTAATGAGTTTATAGCATAAAGGTTTAATACTTTAATATGACTATATATTTAGACATCCCACGTAACTTTTCAATGATGCAAAAGCAAATGCTTAATCTGGCTAATACTATAAAGGTCTAATACCTTAATAGCGTGTGACTCCTACCATTTTCTACAAAAGGATTGATGGAACGTTAAAAGTTCCTAATGAAAATAACTTGGCTGCTAATAAACTCCCTGACCCATTTGCTTCAGATTTGGGACTCCCTAAGAAGCCACTCTCCAGCAAACTCTCTTAATTCAGCAACCCGTGAAATATTTAACTGCATTGGGCAGTATGAGTACATCGGTGAACCAACATAAGCTCCAGCCAGCTTGCAATGACTATCTCGATAGCTCAACCAAAACTTTTGAGAAAGTTCAAACTTTTTCGCGTCTTCCGCCTGCCGAGATGCAATTTGGTGATAAATTTTACCGTAGAGGCGATTTATTTCCTGCTCCGAAGCCTTAAACGTTTGGCGCGAACACTGATCCACTGAACTATTATTCGTAACACCAACAGCCTTCAAGCACTTGCTATACATCTGTTGATAGTCAACTTTATTTACAGGAGCAGCCTGCGCTACACTCGAAAAAAGTAAAACAGCAACAACCATCCGCTTCAGCATAAAACGCTCCTTAACTTTTTCAAACACTAAATTTTTGGGATATCGTTAATATCCACTTATATACCAGTACCTTCGCCAGAATTATCAGCTGTGACATACTATCAAAGCTTTTAGAATTAAGCTTGGCATCACCGTGGTCGGGTAGCAGGACTATATAGGGCGTCACCGTGCCAAAAGAGATAATTTGTACGCTTTGGCTGAAAGGGGTGAAATGAGCAACCGTGCAGAAAGTTACGCTAAAGAATTGATGAGCCGTTTTCAATATCTCGATCGCTAGGGATGAACCTGTACCAATTGATCTGTCTAAAATTTAAAAGCCTCAAATCCTTACTGTGCCGTACAAAAAAGCTGTACCAAATGACCTATAGGTTAATTGGTACATCGAGAATTGCCAAAAATATCGATTTACAGAATGCTTATCCAGTAAGGGTTACAGCCTTAGCGTAACTTTCTGTACGATTGCTCATCTAGCCCCTGTCACGGGGATTAGTCGGTACACGCAATCTCAATCATGTATTGCAACAATTGATTAATCCCCCTAGCCCTGAAAAAATTGAAGTAACCAGGGGTGGAACTATTTTTAGAACAGGCGATCGCATTATCCAACTCACCAACGACTACCAACGGGAAGTTTTTAATGGCGATGTGGGATTTATTACCACAATAGATACTGAGGAACAGGAAGTAATTGTACAGGAACAAGAATCGCAAAAGTCTTATTATGTAAGGATTATAGATTATTCTCTGGCAGAAGTGATAAAAGAGGGTTAATCAATAACTACTCTTTAAGCAGCTTTAGGAACGCTCTGGAGAGAAATTTCTTTGGCGATCTTGATGTGTCTAGCGAGCAGAAATAGTGGGAACATAACACTAACAGCAATAATGGCTGACATAATAATATACAACCAGAAATATCGAATACCGACACGTTTTCCCTCAATCGCCATAAATATACACGTTGCCAAGCTAACCAAAATCAAGTCGTTGGTGAGAGACGCAGCAGCAGCATTGACGTAGGCTGCACGAAAAAAGTCCGCGAAATAAGCATTACTAGGCTGGGTCATGAATGCAAGATTGTTGAGCCAAGTCGCTGGTAATGCCGCCAACGCAATGAGGATATAGGAGGCACAAATGAGTTTATCTTTGATGTTCATGGTCAGTAGATTCTGATTTTTCTGTACGTTCAGATCAATTCTATTGAACAGTAACTTGACGGGCTGCTTTGAAACGTGCCAAAACGGGAAAATTGGACGCTTTGGCTGAAAGTCTTTGTCTGTCTAGATTTTGGGCGTTAATTTTTTTGATGGTGCAGAGTATTAGTACTACTCTGCACCAATAAAACTGTATCAATTGAAGTTTCTGAAATTTAAGGGCTTCAAACCCTTGCTGTATCATCCCATTCACGCACTTTTAAATCAATCTACTCACAACATATAAAAATAAAATAATACAAATGACTATTGCTACTAAAAATAACAAATTATTATTGAAAACTTTACCTAAAACAGTAGGTTTCCTTTTCTTAATTTTCTTCTTCTTGTTTTTCTCCCCGACTATGCCTTGTCTCAAACGATTGTGGGGTTCATATCGTCTGGATATTAAATATTTTGGGATTTCCTCTCTATCTTGACTTGCACGTTCAATATCTCTAGGAATTATAGGTAAAGAAACATTTAGTTTTTTCTGATATTGACCGTAATCCTGATAATTATTCTTTGATTTTTGCGCTACATTACTACGCTCCATTAACTGAATAACTTGTTGCAAATATGCGTTCTTTGCAAATTCAAACCACTCCCTATAAACATTAAATGACTTACAAGCTTGATGAATTTCTTTCTCTACTTTGTAAACGTCAGCAACAAAGACATAATGAATGAGTTTCAATGGGTAGGGACTTTGACGGCTATTCAGTTCTTTTAATCTTTCCTCTGGTGTCCGTGGTGCTACAGTTAGCCCTATTTTGTATCTATATGTGCCTACACTATGAATTAAATAAATGTACCCTGGTTTCATTATTGTATCTCTGTTCGTAGTTCTTCTAAAGCTGCAATCGCGTCTGCAACTGTAAAATCTGGTGAATATTTTACCTTTTCGTAGTCGGGATGCTGTTTGATTTGCTTTAAAATTAATTATGATTGATTAAGTAAATCACTTAGCTTAATGAAATGTTTACCCATAATTAATCCTTAAAAATAATAGGTTTACCATTGAAGTCTTTGTAAATATCTCTGGTCTTAGCTAACGCCGGTAAACTTACGTTGTATTCCTCTAGTTCGTTACCATCTGCATCTACTAGACTAAGGAATATGCTTATACTGAAAATTTATTTAATATGGATATAAATATATGGTTCAACGGATTGAAGAAATTTTAGGTAACTCAATTACAGAATATACTCCCAACGCAATCAAATTTCACGGACTATCTTTAGAATCATTGGAGCAAGTTATTCAATCAGGCTACACTACACTAAATGCGAGTTTTAATGCTGCTCCATCAGTTGGTTCATTTATTGAATTTGGGCAACGTTGTAAAAGTATAGAAGCGACAGCAATTTTTGATGGTGTAGTCATCAATGATACAGAAAACCCAGATTTGGTGATTGATGCAATTACAGTTAAAGGGGTGAAAGACTTAGACTTTGCAGGTGAATTTGTAAAATTTGTGTGGGGTTGCGATGAATTAGAGATTAATTCTCAACAGTTATATGCTTGGTGGGATTAACTGTTTCCTCTACTGAAATCAGATGTTATACGGAAACTTTCCGTATAATAAATAGTTATGCCGCACAGTCCTTATTAGGGACAGAGCCGAAAGCTTACCCATCAGTGTTAAGGGCTGATCTGGGCATCACCGTGCCAAAAAAGGTTTTTTGTACGAATCGGAAAATTCTGAGCTACGACCGAGCAGAGTCGTTGCGCGGTCGCACCTCACGGACGCAGTTAATAGATAAAAATCTATGCCAAGGGAGCTATTTTCAGTCATTAACTAATAATACTGCCACCAGGATTTTTTGACTTTGTATAGATGAAAATGTGGTCTAGAGTCACTCTAGATTAGTTTTTAGAAACTTTTTACCGCAAGTTTACCGCGTCCTGAAGGGTCAATGACTGATCTGGTCTATTGATGTTGTAAACTCCCATTGATTCCAGTTAAACGTTTTGTTTTTCTTACGCAATTTAAGTTGTATAGTTTCTGATAGTCGTTCATCTTTACAAAATTGTTTAAATTCTTCACTTGTTAAATCAAGTATCAGTTCTCTACCATATTGATTTTTGGCTTTGATAAAATTAGTTCTTTTCAATGGTTTTATAATATTGTATTTTGGTCTGTGTTTAGTAAAATGCTCATTTTCTTTGTTATCTATTTCATGCCATATACATTTTTCTAAAATGATATATTCAAAATTATCTTTACCGGATTCATTCCAATCACTTTGTAAAAGTTTATTAGCATGAATATTTCTATTTAATGCCGATTTATGTGTTAACCAGCGTGATTTTAAATCTTCTGTTTTACCCACATAGCAATCACCAGTTATTTTGTTTTTAATCATGTAAATACCAGCACTCATTTTAATTACCTCATAGTTATTGCAGGTTTTTATACTTTAAAGGTAGCCAATGAGCTTTGAAAGTCACCATCACTGCCAAAGCTAAAGTAGACCCAGGTGAGATATTCTAAGCAGCCCCAAAACTTATCATCTATACAGAACAGCAACTAAGCAGGACAAGAATTTGAATCAAGCTTTCTCAAATCCTCAATCCGACAGCACCCCCGCTTCCAAAGCTGCCTTTGGTTTTTATCTACAGGATGGTAATAAGCCCAAATACTTCCATCTGCTGCTGAATATAAGGAGATAATAAAAACCTTTTGTGTACCAAAGTTACAGGTACTTACCTCAATCTTTTCTTTGACAGTAAACGTCTGTCCTGAACTATTAGTTGCTGTTGATAATTTTTCATAGGCTGGTTTAAGAGCTAATTGCGGTTGCTCTGTTTCTATCTCTGATTGCTCATGTTCAACAGAGGTATTTTCAATCAAAGCAGTTGATGATGATGAATTAACTGGTGCGGCTTCGAGAGTTTGAGGTAAAGCTAACTGTTCATTCTCTGCTTCTATTGTTTGAGGCACAGCGTCAGAAATCAGGACAGGACTACTATTTGATTCTGAAACTGCAATGCTTTGACTCTGGTTATTATTTACTTCTAATTCCGGCTCAACAGGCTGATTTTCTATTGGTACGCTAGTTGATGCTGATGAAGATTGTGCAGGATTATTATCGTCTGTGGCAGTAGATTTTTGCTTGACGACACGTAAAATAGCTGGCGGGAGCTGCGCGGCATCTGATGGTGATGGTAAACTATTAGTCTTGGTGGATTTACGTTTAGGCATAATAAATTATTGCAGCAATGCACTCTTAAACGTTGATTAAATTACCCGAAGAACCGGAATAACTACACTTTTTTTGTCAGGTTAGCTCTCAGTTAGCTCGGTAGTATCAACCTGTTGTATCGGTTGAGATATCTGAAGTTGAAGATTGCTCACGCTCCTGTAATTTAATGCACTCCCCTGATTGAATTACTAAGCTAGTCCCGAGACGTCGCACATTAAAATTCCAGAAACACTTCACCGATTTGGGGGGTAAAAATCCTCGGAGTCTCAGTTTAAAGTCCTTGGTTGGCTCCAAATTCATCCGAGGTTTACGTTGAATTTTGACTTCGACTATCCCTTTTTCAAAATCCTGATATACGACAAGACCTTGTACAGAAAAGTTATCAGCTAGTGACTGAAATTCTGCCTTAACTGATTCGGTATATTCCGATGGTGTCTTCACACTTATTAAACTCACATCTAGCTTTATACCATTTGGTGATAATAGTGTTCTGGGGTAAACAGTCCACAAGTAATCTCGTGATAAATCAAGTTGGGCTTGAACTATTTTCGATGCTCTCTTTTGGAGAATGGCATCGAGTATTACACCGTCAACAGTTATTAGTTGTCCTTTATAAATAACCTCCTGGCTTGGAACATACCTTCCCCACAGCCGCCCAATTGCACGATATTGTAGAGAATCTGTTGGCGTTATCGGTTGATTATTGACTGATAACTGCTGTGTATCGGTAGTAATGGTCATGCTGACAATCTTGAATATATATATGAGAACACTAACCTTTGGAAAAGCGATCGCTTTTAAAGAAAACCGAAACGCGACAGAAAATCTGTCTATGAAGAAGCGCCTGCTTCAGATACAGCAGCGCCCACGTCTGGCTTTACCTCCTTCGCTTTCTTTTCAAAAATCTGAATTCCCGCGTCAATCACTTCAAAGCCGTTCTCTGTGCGTTGGCCAAGCTTGCCCGAAACTGCCCCAGCCCAGTCTGCAAATTCTGAGGCGCTAGTTTCAGCCTTACGCCAACTTTTGGCATTAACTTGAGCGGTGAAGACTATGCCGTTCTGGTCAGTCAACTCGATTGCAACTTTCTTGTTCGCGGCTGGTGTGGCTGTTGGTAGTGAGCCACTAAATTTTATTGTCACTTCGCTTTTGACTTCCATAGCTTACCCCTGGCTCATCATCAATTTCATTTTCCCGCTCCTGATTTTATCTTGGATTAGGTTGACGCAACCTGCGGGAACTACGGTTAATCTCTTTGATATCCAACAAAGTAAGCCTTGAGCATTCCCCTGGAAAGAGAACCAAGATTCAACATTAAATCTACAAAAATTTACCCCGTTTTTGACCCCTTATTAAGAATTATTCCGAAAAGGCGAAAACGCCTATACCGTAATGCTTTCAGCCTTTGTAAATAAATCTTGTGAAAGATTACAATTGTGCTGTGATTTTGCTGTTTTGTGCATGACACCGAAAATCGCCAAAATTCCCGATTTTCACTAATTCTCACCAATTAAACTCAATATATCCCAATCCTACAGAACGCAAATTCAAATTCATCCCTAATTTTTTTACCTCTTCAACATCTTCCAGTCACTAAATTCTCATTAGCTCAATAATTCCCAATAAATCCCAAAAGTCACCCGATTTATCCCCATATTTACCTACTAATTTTAAACACGCTAATTAGTGCATAAGCTCTGTAATCCATCTTTTTTTGACGCACAGTACGCCATCTTTGGCGGAAAGTTTCTTAGTATATTTCTTGGACAATTCCAAGATTTAAGAACTCTTGGCGAATAAGCGGCGAAGCGGAGTGGCAATGAGCGGGCTTGCGTATCTAGTTGGCCTCACCAATATGACAACTGCCCGCTTATTGCCACCGCTAATTCGAGCGAAGCGGTCAAGAGTTCGTGCGGCTACGTTTTAGCTCAACGGCGCAAACCAAGAGATCGTGGTTTGTGTTCTAATTGCTCCCGTTCAAGTGTTGCCAAAAGCTGCTGATTCCAATCAGATTCATCAGGCATAACTATTTGTGCTTGTGGCAGCAACTCCTTGACAGCACGAGCCGCTTCATTCCCCAACTCATCATTATCAAAGGTCACTCCAATTCGCTTGATTGTTCGGAGAAACTCTAACGGTAAGGACTGGGGGCTATCCACTGCCATATACATGGTTCTGTCTGGGGGTTCTCCATTGTGTATCTCCATCTCCAGTGCCGCCACTGACAGGGTATCAATGGGAGATTTACACAAAATCACCCTTTCAATTTCATCGCTGACTTGGACACCCAGCCTGATATAAAACCAGCTTTGTGCCCGTTTTGTACCTTTGGCGTAACCCATGAAAGTGTTGTCTTCTCCAACTGTGCCGCGCACAAATGCACCCATGACTTCACCAGACAATGAACGCATTCCAAAAACAGCGTTTTTTCGCTCGTCAGCATAAAGCAATCCCGACTCAAAAAGGGCTGTCACCAAATTATTAGGCAGTCCTCTTTTTTTAGTTAAGTAGCTGTGAACTGAGAGCCATTGGCTAGAATCTGTTGATGGGGGTGCAAATTCGGGTCTTGGCTGTTGCTGGGCAATCTTAATCACTTCTGACTGAGTTCGGGCTATGGCGGCCCTCATCACCCCCGACTCGCCAAATCGGTCAGAAAGCCAAGCGATCGCTTTCTGAAAATCGCAATTGTTGACGTGCATCACCAAATCAATCGCACCGCCACCGCCCTTTTGAGAACCGGGGGCAAAGTCATAAAATTTTGCTCCATCTATATTAATGATGTAACCGTGACCCTTCCATCTATTTGCTTGGTTGCCGTCGCGATCTAATCCTAACTGCCATGCCACATCTTCTAATGCCAACTCACGCAACAAGGTTGCCTGCTGTAACCACTGATTTTTAGAAGCCTCTAATTCTTGAATTCGCTGCTGTAATCGTTCATTTTCTTGTGCCAAAGCTTTGGCAGTGCGTTCTAGTTCCTGTTTTCTAGTTTGCGCCCTATCCCGATCGGCGGCTTTAGCTTGCATTTGGGACTGGGTAAGCCTACTGTTCGGTTCTATGCCTGCGTTGACAATGCTGTAAAAGTCTTTGATGTCCTGGTGTTGTGCTTTACTCCCCTTGATACCACGCTCTAACCCCAGATGCTCGGTCGCCGCAGAATAAGAATCTTGGAACTGCCTCATTTTCTGCCGACCGTCGAAGAAGTGTTTGGCTCTGAGTTGTCGTTGCTCATCCAAGGGGACAAAATAAGCATGAATATGTGGCGTTGCTTCGTCTAAATGCAGTTCTGCTCGCACAATGCGCGAGCCGTAATTCTCCTCTAACCACTGCTGAGATGCTTGAAGCCATGCCTGTACTTTGTCAGCTTCGTAATATCCGGCTTGTGTTGGGCAGTCGGGACGGAAGTATTCTGGTGAGGCTGTTAGCAAAATCTCTACAGCATACACAGCATCAGGGCGAATCTTCCGCTTCTGTTCCCCAATTTTTTGGATCACCAGACTATCTAAAGTTTCATCCGAATTTTGACTACCAATGAACCTGATATTTTTTTTGTTGCGGTCTGCGTTGGGAGTTTCTCTAAGTCTAGCGGTATGCGCTTCACTTCCCCCCAAACTTGACCGCTTTAATTTTTTTATTCGGGCTATAGCGTAAGCCATGCTATCCCCCCAATGTTTTGTGAAACAATCACAGCGTCGCAGACCCCACAAGCCTTTTTGTCTCGACCGAAGGGAGAGATGGCGCAAGCCACCCGTAGGGCAAAAAGGTGTAGTGGGTACACTAACCTATGCTACTTCACATTAGAGCCTTTTGTAGTAGATCCGCCCCCAACACCCTACCCGAAATCTCTCACGAAACTTGTGCCAATATCGTAGTACTTTTTTGACACTTTATGTCATTTTTTTACATGATTTTGACATGGACTGTCACAATCATGTACTTTTTTGACAGAGGTAAGGTTTCTTGAGAAAGTCATTCAATAAGTCTTTTTTGGCTTGTCAGAATTTACTTTTATTCTGACATGGCTTGTCAAAAATCTATCTATTTTTTGACTCTTGTTGCCATCATTTTACTAATTTCTGACACTAACTCTTTTACCCCTGTTTTCTCTCAAAAACCGTTGGGTGAAATTTTTCTCTGAAAGGTATGCCAGTAATAGCTAAAAGCTATTTTTGATGCCGGGGAAATATCAGCCCGTTTTTACTGATTTTCACTCCTTCTCGAAAAAGCTTATTAGGAATAGATGAGAATTAAAACTCAGCAAAACACTACAATCCTATCGATAAACCGGACTTTATTATGAGTGACTCAGAATCGGTTGACTTTTTTTTCCGCTATCGTCCTGCTGCTGATAGTCCTGATGGTGTTTTATTAAGCTATCTGCTCAGTTATAATCCTACTCAACGCAAGCAGATGATTTTAAAAGCTCTCCGCGCTTTCTATTTGGTCGCTGCTTACGGGCAAAAAGGTCAGTTTCAACAGTTCTCTGATGTTCAAAAACTTGTCGCGCTCCTCGAACAAATTTATGGTCAGGGCGCTGATGGCCCTATCGACCATTCTTTGAGTCTTAATATTGATATCGGTGTTACTTATTCTGGTATGAATACGTTGGCAGATGAGTCAGAAAATGAATGGGGTTAAAAATCAAATTAGCGGTAATTGGGCAGCAAATTGGAATCCATACTCTTTTGGCAATGTTGGAACTGCGGCAAAAAACTGGCTTAATTAGTACGATTTAACATGAATAGATTAACCTTAGCCAAACTCAAAAAAATTGCAGCAGATAAAGGATACGAAGTTCGATTTGATAAGGGCTGCTACAAGGTTTTTGAAAAGATTGCTGATTTCGATTCTTTGTCCGAGGCCGAAGAGTTTCTAGCCCAAAAAACACCCCCACCACCACCCAAAGCGCCAACACCACCCCAACCACCAACACCACAGTATGACCTTACTGTTATATGGCAGCGTGTTTTGGCAAATATCCCCAAAGCCTCCATGAAGGCATTAATAGAGCAAATGTGTTTTTTACGTGATTATGATGGAGAATCTGCATTAATACAGTGCAAATCGCCTTGGTACAACAAAATAACAACAGAATTACCAATACTCAGCGAGGCTTTTTATAGTGCATTTGGTAGAGTCATCGCTATATCACTGTCAAAGATTCCTACTGCACCAACGCCATACCTTACACCCTCATGCTCCCAAATACCAGCACCGCCACCGCCACCTAGACCACCTATACCACCACCAACGCCATCCCAAATACCACTGCCACCTAGACCACCCGGCACAAAAGAGATACTATTCCTCAGTTCTGGAAAATACAAAATTAGGGTACTTGATGAAATTATTAACCAAGGCTACCCAGGCTTAGATGGTCAAAAATACTTGGATGTGCTGAAAACGGTACAAATAGCGAAAATACTTGATTTTTATCATTTATCACAAGGCATGAAGTTATCTATAGCTATCCCTTTTAATTCATGCCAATCTTGGTTTTTGAATTTTGAGGTTATCAGTTTGGCTATTCAATCGCTGAAGAATAGTAATTACTTGTTTGTTATTTTGCAACCAATATCACGCATAACATCAGCAGATCACTATTTGGGTATCCACACATACGAGCAGTGAGGCGCAAGTGTGCTTTGAACTTGCCCCTACAATTAAAGCCACAATTAAGAAGCCATTTTTCTGATCAATAAACCCCAGGCTTATTGATCAGAAATAATACAGATATATTGCAAACGTACTTCAAAGAATCGCTCAATCGAGTAATTGCTTGAGCAAGTGAATCTGTAATTCCAACTGTGAGACAGAGTAAATCACAGCAGTCTTGAGAGTGTCGCTGTCAGCACCAATACGCTTTATGACAAATGGCCCCCAACACATTCTCAAAGTACTCAAAACAATTTTAGTCAAACCTCTGCCCGACATTTTACGCTCTCGCTCTCGTAAAAATTGCAGCAACTGACCATCGCTACTGTCGTGACTGCGCTTAATCGAAAGCACTTCTAAATTAGGTTGCTCCATGTTCTGTATTCCTACCGAATTATAGGAGATTATAAGTAAGCCATCGTGTTGATTGATACCAATTTTAAATGACTGTCAAAATGCGCCGTAAACTACCCCTAGTATCCCTCCACTGTACCAAATGACAGTCGTTTGACAGTCATTGTCCAAAACCCCGATGACTGTCAAACGACTGTCGTTATGCACCCTAAAGGTGCTTTTGGGCGTATTTTCGCACCAGCCAGTAAGGGCGATTTCTCCCCCAAAAGTGGATTTCAGGGTTTTGTATAAGTGATACCATACTCACTATGGTTTCATGCCCTGCGGGTGGCTGCGCCATCTCTCGCTGCGCTCGTGACATGAAACCGCCGTTCGCCCTGCGGGGTTTTTGAGTACTACAAAGTACTGCATTTGTAGCATATTTTTTTATGTCGCCACTAACGATTCTCAGAATTGAGAAACTAAAAACATTCGGCAACGTTGCCGGGAGTGATGACCATGTTACCAGGAATAGAGAAACACCCAACGCAGATCCAACCAAAGAGAATGTCCGGTTGATTGGGGGAGAAGACGAACGCGCACTCGAAGAGATAGTTAAAGAAAAAATTTCTACGCTCAAGCATCGCCCTCGGCATGATGCGGTGTTATGCACCGAGATGTTTCTCTCGGCATCGCCTGAATATTTCCGTCCTGGTGATCCATCTCTTTCTGGGCAGTGGTCTAATGAGAGGATGCAGCAGTGGGCGATCGCATCTCGTGACTGGCTAGCTCAAAACTATGGGTCAAAGTGCGTCAGGGCAGAGCTTCACCTAGATGAAAGTACTCCACACATTCACGCCTACATCGTGCCAGTGAATGAAAAAACCTAGTGTGGTAAAACTTACTAGAGAAGACGACTCTCTAAATTAGCCAAGTAACCCTTGGGATCTCTGCGAAATCGATATTGTTCAATTCTGGCTTTATGGTGTTTTTTCAGTTGAGAGCGTAATTCGAGCCAAGTATGAATATCAACTTGTGCTAAATCAGATGCGGTAAAAGAATGAAGTTTAGTAGCGATTGCACAGGCAAGTTTGACAGAACCACGAATAACGAGGGATGAGGGGGCAACTTTACGACCAGTACAACGACGTTGATGATGACGTAGCATACCAAAAGCATGTTCTAAGTCATTATTAGTTCTGGGAAAATCTTCAATTTCATAACAATGAAAAAGTCCAGACCAGTAGTTATGAGTGGTTTTTATAAAGTTATCGATTGCGGTACTAAGTGTACCAGCTTTCTGCTTTTGTTGGGACATTTCTGTTAAAAGTTCCTGATAACTTTGTTTAACTCCAGCAGCATCAAGACCTATTTTATTATTGAGAATATTACTAGCTCTATCAACCCACTGATATGCAACTATAACAGGTGAAAATAAAGATGCAGTCGCAGATAACCCCTTAGATATCAGGTGTTTTAGGTTGACTAAAGGTGGTGGTAAAGCACTTTTTTTTCCATCCGTTCTAAGCTTTGCTCTATTAGCGTCAAATTTTCTTGTAACTTTAATCCAGATGCCTCTAACGGTGGATGACCATCATTGGTTATAGAACTACGCACTGCCGAGCAATAATCTTCAATAATAGTCGCCAAATCCTTATCTTCATTGACAACACTACGTTCAATGTCTCGTAGTCCTCTAACCTTTTTTTTTAATTCCTTTTTTGCATGTCGATCCGCCTCATATATGGGTTTAATTGCTTCCTTCAGGTAATGATAATGACACAAACCATGAGCAATACTAGGTAATGCTAACCTAACAGCTTTGCGAATTGATTGTTGTCCATCACTAACAACGCCATCAATTGGTACATTTAGGGTATTAGTTACTTCTAATAATAACGCCACTAAATCTTCGTTTCTTGATGATAATAAGGTTTTAGCTAGTAAAATTTCTCCTGATAAGCAATCTCGAATTACCCATAATACTTCATGTCCAATTTCTGGCTGCATTCCATCGATCGCTAATATCACCCGCCCTTGATTAGCCACTATTGCTTTTAACCTTTTATGATCTTTTAGCCATAAAGAATTTTTTCGTCATATCTGTCAATTAGGTGCGTGACCGTTCGTTGACTGATACATATACCCTTTAATTCAAGGTGAGTGTGTATTTGGGGAACACTTCTATGTTCCTGGTATCGTAACGCTCCTATATAAGCAATCACATCCAAACCAAATTCGCTCTGTGGTAGAGCGAGTGACCCTTCTTCCTCTGGACGATATGCTTTTTTATACCGCAGACATGACTTATTTTGACATCGACGAATTTTTAGCTGTAGTTCTACTACCCCATTTAACGTTCTTATATGTCGAGGATTATTGTATTCATTCCACATTGCTTGACCGCACGAAGGACATTTTTTTTGAACACAATCGAGTACTTCAAACGATGTTGCCTCTGGTTTTAGACTTTTCCTTGCCAAGTTTTTGCACCATTATTTCCCTACAAGGTCAAGATTACAGGATTTCCGCTCTTCTCTAGTAAGTTTTGCCACGCTAGGAAAAAACTGGCAGAGTCAGTCATGATGCGATGTTTGGCGGCAGAGGTGGACAGGGAAGAATTAAGTTATCCAAACTCCAAGATAGTTATGCTGCTGCACTCGCTCCTTTGGGCATTGAACGAGGGGTCAAGGGCAGTAAGGCAACCCACACCAAAGTCAAAGAATATTACCAAGCGGTTAACAGTGAACCACTCACCGCAGTCATTACAAATAACCAATTAGCGCCAACGCCTTTTGAATCAGCTAGTAGTTATGTAACCAGGATTCAGTCAGATGACCAGTTCCAAGCGATTAACCACCAACTGGCTGACCGCAAGTTCCTGATAGAACGATTGGAGAGGGCGGAACAACGGGCTAGGGCCAGCGAGAAGGAGCGACAACGGCTAGAAGAAATTGTACGATCGCTGGAATTGAAAACCCAACAACTGCGCGACTTGCCACTTGTTGATGTCGCCTGGGAGTTGGGGCTACACCACGAGGAAGGAAAATGGAAGGGTCACGGACACATCATTAATATAGATGGGCCCAAATTCTACGACTTTGCCCCCGATCAACAAAAGGGATCAGGGGGTGCGATTGACTTGGTGATGCACGTTAATCAGTGCAATTTTCGGCAAGCGGTTGTCTGGTTAGATGAGCGATTTGGTGAAGCTGGTGTAGAACGTGCAGCGATCGCTCACGTTAAGAACAGGGCGGCTGACATTATCCAGACTGAACCACGTCCCCAATTCGCCCCACATGTTGAAGATAAAGCTAACTGGTTAGCCGTTGAGCATTACCTCAATCAATTTCGTGGCATCCCCTCTGACTGTATTCAAATGCTTCATAACCAGGGGCTAGTTTACGCTGATCAGCAACAAAATGCTGTTTTTGTCATGCGAAATGTTGATGGTCAACGTAACGGTGCATTCCTAAGAGGAACTTGGGGAGAGAACAACACTTTTAAGGGATACGAGAAAGGAACCAAACGCCGTGATAGCTGGTTTTACTTCCACTTGGGAGGTAAAGCTAATGATAAAACCTCAACAGCGATTCTATGTAAGTCTCCCATTGATGCTATTTCAAGAGCCATGCTGGAATATCTTATCAGGGGCGATGTTCCACCCGAACGAACAGTCTATATGGCTATTGATGACTTCAATTGCTTACCGCTTGAGCGATTGCAGAAAGTTCCTAATATACTGGTGGCGTTTGGTAACGATAAAAGCACTGATGCGGCAGCACAGCGTGTATTAGAACTAATGCCACAGTCCCAAATCAAAAAATCTAAAGCCAGTGATTGGAATCAGCAGCTACTTGATTATGGGCGACAGTTAAGGCAACAGCAGCAACAGCAACGCCAGCAGGATGATGAATTGAGTCTTTAATTAAAATCCCTTTTGTAGTGCTGATGTAGTTTTTAGTAGTTATTTTTGATGGCTATTATTCAGTTGCGGCGGATGGCGAATAGCGGAGTAGGGGTGAAATGAGCAGTGATACCGAAACTTACGCTAAGGACTTGATGAGCCACTTTGGCATCACCGTGCCAAAACGGGAAAATTGTACGCTAAGGCTGAAAGCCATGCCCAGCAAGCATCTTAGACCCTCTCTTTTCTAAAGCACCCGTGAGCGCCTGTTTACCTTCAATTGATTGGTGCAGAGTATTGGCAGTACTCTGCACCAATCAATTGAGGGTAAACAGGGGTAAATATAGCGAACCTGTCATCAGGGGCAAGATGGAATGAAAACTCTTACTATATAGTTTTCAGCGATATTTGAGTAAAATTGACACCAGGGGACAAAACTTAAGTATCTATAGCTACAAAAACCGGAGTATTTATTAACTTTATTTACAGGTTTTATAGCTAGGGCAATGATTATCGTTTGGGGCTAATTGACTGAAACTTTTTGACATCAAGCTTTATAGCCCAATCCAGAGACTCCAACCAAACAGTATTTGTAATTCTGTGTGCAAGGCGAAAAGCAATTATGGGGTGAAGAGTACCAGTGCTTTCATGCAGAAATTCTAATTCGATGTCAAAAATGCTTAAGCGTAGATATAGCAATAGTTCCCAGCTATGTTTCCCCTCATGACAGCTTCGCAAGATCCACCCCTGCTAGCTGAGATTAGGCAATGCATGAAAGTATTACCAAAAATCGTTTGAGTCAATGAAATTTACCGAGCAAAATTTATCAAAATCGTGATGTAGTTGGCAAGGTTGTTTATAAAACTTTACAAAAAACTGTATCAAGTTTTGATACAGTTTTTGCTTGACAGCCCCAAAATATTGTGTAAAACTAGAAATAGGGTAAATGTTATCTTGACACCCAAAAGTTTTTGTGACATTGTATATATATGACAACAATCCCCAACGGGTTAATTATCTCGTTGGGGAATTGTCATTTGATAATCCCTTATGAAAGTTTTTGCCGACAGACTAAGGGAGTAATGTTGTTTCAACCAGTTATAAAACTGGCTATCTTAGTATGCCACAAAATTTAGAAAATTGCAACCTCTCCAATTTAAATGGTGAGTTAGAACCATTGAATAATACAACTGCACTAGAAAATCCAGAAACAGTTTTAGCTGAAGTTGTATTAGACAAAGCTTTAGAAGCGGTTGAGGAAAATCCAGTTAAACGCTGGATGGAAATCGCCAGCCCAATTCTAAAATCGGGTGGGAGAACAGTAGCTGTGATATTAGCGCTTGGCTTCATATCCATACCTTTAATGGTCAGTGGTAGCCCTTGGGTTGCTTTAGTCTTAGCGGTAGGAGCGAGTGCAACTGCCATTTGTTCATGCTTCTAGCGTCTTTGTCGTCACATGGTTGTAAATTGTAAACGACCATTGTGACACCATCATTAAAAAAGCACCTTCACAAAATTAGGAAGGTGCTTTTTTATGCTGTTTACGATTACCCCAAAAAACTAAGCTGTGATAAGGCTTTAAGCTTGTCCTCATCAGTAACGCCTAAATACTTCTGAAGTTCAGTTAGTGACTTATGACCAGATATCTCTTGTATCTTGCCCCTCATGACAGCTTCGCAAGATCCACCCCAAACAGCCGCATACGGGGGGTGTAGAAAAGGGAGGGGCTAAGATACTTACTATGCAAGGCTTTCAGGCTTAACGTACAATTTTCCCGTTTTGGCACGGTGATGCCACTTTCAATACTGCGATCGCTAGGAATAAAACTGTACTAATTGAAGTCTCTGAAATTTATGGGCTTCAAACCCTTACTATGCCGTCTTAAATTGTTGCACCAAATAATCTATAGGTTAATTGGTACATCAAGAATTGCGAAAAATATCGAATTCCAGAATGCTTATCCAGTAAGGGTTACAGCCTTAGCCTAACTTTCTGTACGATTGCTCATCTACCCCCTTGCCGCTACGCTCGGCTCATGCCGTCTTCGGGACGGGCAGAACGATCATTAGTGATGCCGACCAGTCCCGCAAGCCCGCCCCGAAGACTCCGCGTTGCCGCATGAGTCGCAACGAGTTCTTAAATTTTTTTGCTGGTCGCTACAGCTACAGCAGATGGCAGCTTGCTGGGGTATAGATGATTTTAGGCGTGAATACTAGTTTGTCTCTACTCTTGTATTTCATTTACATGAAAAAATGTTGTATGTTTAGAAATTTTGCTGTGCTAGGAGTTATAACCTTTCCCCAGTTAACAAATCCAACAATGTTTGCTCAAACTTTATCAATTAAGCCTCAATGTACTGATGTAGAGATTAATAAGTATATCCAGCAATTAAATAAAGGTGAAATTGCTGATTTTAACGCCTTAGTAGCTTGTAACTCAAAAGCTATTCCTGCTTTAATCAAAACTTTAGGAAACCAAGATGAAGAATTTCGTCTTCTCACAATTGCTGCACTTGGTGAAATTGGTGCTAAATCAGCACCAGCATTACCTGTATTAAATGGATTATTGAAAGATGAAGCAGAGAATGTTCGTATTGTTGTTGTTTATGCTTTAGGACAGATAATGGGTAAAGAGGGGATTCGTACTCTGATTCAGGTTCTCAAAGATAAAAATCAGGATGTTCGTTCCAGTGCGGCTAACGCACTTGCAAAGCTAGGAAAAAATGCGGTTCCATTGTTGATAATTGCTCTCACAGATTTAGATAGTAATATTCGTAGTGGTGTTGCTGATGCTTTAGGGCAAATTGGCATAGACGCAAAAGATGCAATTCCTTATTTAACCACTGCTCTTAAAGACTCAGACAATACAGTACGCTCTGCTGCTACCAATGCCCTAGAAAAAATAAAAAAAGCTATGGATGCCCAACAGCAAATTGAAGAAAATTATCAACGTCAATGTATTAGACGTAACCAAGAAAATGCACGCCCATGTAAATCAAAGAAACGGCGATATTACCATACTAGTAACGTAAGACAAACAACATTAGTTTATCTAAAACAAAACCCACCCGTAATATGCAAAATTCCAATAATTAAATCTGTACTGGCATGGAAATGCTCTTGAGTCCAAGGGATAAAAATAATGGCGAATGAATTTTACCGTGCTAACTTACGGTACGCAAATTTTCAGAATAAAAACCTCTCATCCACAAACTTTAGCTACGCCGATATCCGAGGTGCGAACTTCCGTAATGCTATTTTAGTTGGCACTAACTTCCGCAATGCAAAAGCAGGATTACCAATTTTTTGGGCGATTAGCTTAATTACTTTATCACTTAGTTTGTCATTATTTTCTGGATTAATTTCAGCTTATGCTGGTGCTTTTATTGGTGATTTATTAAGTAATAATATTTATGGAAATTTATTTTTTGGGGTGATTTCTCTAATCATTTTGTGTATATTTTTGATTGTTATTTTCTGGCAAGGATTAGGAGCAATACTAGCAACATTATTTGCAGTAGTGACAGCTTGTCTAGTTGCAGCACTGGCTTTTATCCCAGAAAATGAAGCGGGAAACAATCTAGTAATTGGTACAGTATTTACTACTCTAGCTATAGCTGGTGTTATGGCTGGGATTGGCAATATGGCTGCTGCTGTAGCTTTAGCAAGAGTAATGGCTTTACCAAAAGTTAGAACTTTAACAGCGCTAATGGCTTTTATCGGTGCTTTACTTGGTGCTTTATTGGGAGTCAGATCACAGGAGTCAGCTTACTTTACAGCCGGTTTGATTGGTTTAGTGGCTATTGCCTGTGGTAGTTACATTGGTTGGCAAGCCATAGCTGGAGAAAAAAAATATTATTTAATTCGAGGTTTGGCAGTTAGTATTGTGGCTCAAAAAGGAACCAGCTTTCGTGGTGCAGATTTAACAGATGCTGACTTTACTCAAGCTACTCTCAAAAGTGTAGACTTCAGAAATGCCATTCTCACCCGCACCTGTTGGTCTGATGTTCAACATCTAGATCACGCTCGTGTTGAAGGTACATATTTAGAACATCCAAAGGTGCAACAGTTGTTAATTACTAAAGATGGTCGAGATCGAAACTTTGATCGCTTAGATTTACGGGAACTTAACCTTAAAGATGCTAATTTGCAAGATGCCAGCTTGATATGTACGGATCTGAGTGTAGCCACTTTACAGAATGCTAATTTATCGGGAGCAAAACTTGCCCAAGCACAGCTATATCATACTAATCTGACACAAGCTTGTTTAACTGGAGCTTATATTGAAAATTGGGGTATTTCGACTGATACTCAACTAGACGGTGTAAAGTGTGAGTATATTTATATGCAATTACCTACCAAGGATGACCCAGATCCTTGCCGTAAACCTGATAATCGACAGGAGACTTTCAACGAAGGAGACTTTGCTGATTTTATTGCCCCAATTATTAAAACTCTTGACCTCTACCATACTCAAAATGTTGATTTGCGTGAGGTAGGCAAAAAGTTTAAAACTCTTGACCTATTCCACAGTGAAGGGATTGATCCAAGTGCTGTTGCTATTGCTATTACAAAGTTAGCAGAAAATCACCCAGAAGCTGAATTAGAAATAATAGCATTAGAAGGTAGGGGTCATGAAAAGATTCGAGTTCAAGCTAAAGTTTCTGAGAACGCAAATCGCTCCGAATTATACAAAGAATATTTTCAAAAATATACAGAAATTCAATCTTTACCTTATAGTGATTTACAAGCACTTATATTAGGAACACAAGAAAAAGATGAAAGGATTAGAAGTCTAGAAAGACTTTTAGAAAATGCCATCCATCAACCTAAGTTTTATGTAGAAACTTATCAAAATAAAGGAGAATTTATCATGTCAGAAAGTAAAGGAAACGTTAATATTAGTGGTGTTGAAGGAAATATTAGTGGTGTTGCAGCCGCAGGTGAAAACCAAACCATGACAGGAGTTGCAATTGGAGCAATTAGCGGATCAGTTACAAACACTATTAACCAACTTCCCGATTCTTCTGAATCAGATAAGCCTAATATCAA
Organism: Nostoc sp. CALU 1950; assembly: GCF_051172895.1. Lineage (NCBI taxonomy): Bacteria > Bacillati > Cyanobacteriota > Cyanophyceae > Nostocales > Nostocaceae > Nostoc > Nostoc sp. CALU 1950. Next base: position 28,045 of record NZ_JBDNJQ010000048.1, read on the forward strand.
AGAGCTATTAACTCAATTACAAGCAGCCATTAAAGCCGAATCAAATTTGTCTAATGAAGACAAAGCCGAAGCTTTAGAGCAAGTTAAAACTCTAGCAGATGCGGCACAAAAGCCAGAAGATGGGGTGCTTCAAAAAGCTGCAAAAACAGCTATAAAGATTTTGAAAGGTACTGTTTCTGGTTTGCCTCAGGCAGCAACACTTGTAGAAGCTTCTACTAAATTACTACCTATAATTAGCAAAATTTTGCTTTTAGTATAAACCTATTTTTTAAAGTCAGTCTTTAGTTAGTTCTCAAACTATCAATTCCCGACATCACCGCCCACAGCCTACAACGTTTTTGACACTGGGATATTGAAAACGGCTCATCAAGTCCTAGCGCGTAGCTTTCGGAATTACTGCTCACAGAGAAGGCGTGTGTTCCGAGTCTGGTAACTGTAGCGACCTGCAATTATAAATCACCCAACCTGCAATCATCGTTGTTCTCAGCCAGGATTATTTGCAACTATAATTGTGCTTCAGCCAGGATTAATTGCAACTGAGCCAGGATTAAATGCAACCAGCCTGCAATCATCCGTTTCGACCAGGATTAATTGCAAATAAGCTCAACACTTTACTAGGACTGAGTTTTTTTCCTTGACAGGGGTTTGTCAAAAAACTCATGTCAGAATTTGATAAATTAACTTTGAATTATTTACCGAGTTTTTTTACTCGAAAACCAACGGTAAAAGTAACTCTAAGCCTTACTGGTAACGCAGTTAAGAAAACGTTCGTTTTTTTTACTTTTATAGTTGCAGATAATCCTGGCTCAAACCGATGATTGCAGGTTGGTTGCAAATAATCCTGGCTCAGTTGCATTTAATCCTGGCTGAAGCGCAATTATAGTTGCATTTAATCCTGGTTTGTAAATGTCTTGATTGCAGGTTTGAGCGATTAGTATTGCAGGTCGCTACAAGTATTGATAAGGTTGTAGTCCTATAAGTTAGCCAAACTAGCTTGAGAGTTTTTTATTTAAGTAAGTAACCCAAGTATCCAGCTAGGAATAGCTTTGAGAACTCAAGTAAAACAGTTTGTGCTTGACTATCTACTACGCTACGCATAGCTAAAACCACAAAAATCACAGAAAACATTGCAAATAAAATAGTTTCTTTGGACATAAAACCTCTAAAAGTTTAGTACTCAACAATAATTAATTGACTGTAGTCAGAGTTGCAAAAATGTACTTTTTTACCTTTTTATAAGTCATCAAAAGTATGTTTAGTAGTCTATAGAACATTCAAAGACTAAACCTAGTTTATAAACATCCAATTCATCATGAATCAACCACTTTGATAATAGCAATCCAGGTTTAGAAAATAGGAATTTTGTAGTTTTTGTAACAAGATAAGGGAGACTTTAGAACAATATTTTGAAAGTAACGATGGATTGAGTGGTTCAATATAACACCATTCCTTTTGTACGGAAATTTCCGCAATACATAGTCGTCTAAGTAATCTGAAGACCCATGCCAGTGAACATAATCAGAGGATAACCGCAGATAACTTGTGAAAGTACCTGCGGTCAACCTAGAGTTATTTAGGGGATTTCCTGTCTTCTTTACCGTCTTCTTTGCTAGTAGCTGGTTTGAGTAAATATGTAATACCCAGTGGTGCGACTCTTTCAGCTAAATCTAAAAAGTCGTGGTTAAAACCCGCAATAGGGGTGGATCTAGCGAAGCTGTCATGAGGGGCAAGATAGCTGGAAACTCTTGCTATATCTACGCTTAAGCTTTTTTGACATCGAAATAGAATTGCTGCATGAATGCACTGCTACTTTTCACCCCATAATTGCTTTTCGCCTAGCACACAGAATTAATAATACTGTTTGGTTGGAGTCTCTGGATTGGGCTACAAAACATGATGTCAAAGAGTTTCAGTCAATTCACGCCAAAAGATGATCATTGCCCTAGCTATAAAACCTGTAAATAAAGTTAATAAATACTCCGGTTTTTGTAGCTATGGATACCTAAGTTTTGTTCCCTGGTGTCAATTTTACTCAAACATCGCTGAAACCTTTATATAGTAAGAGCTTTCAGGTTATCTTGCCCCTGGTGGCAGCTTCGCTATATCTACGCCCAATAACAATAGTTGAAACAGCTAGACCAGCAATCGTATTCTTTAGAAAGGACATAAAAATATGTGTAATGGATACACATAATTTGTCAGAGCAGTACTGCTATTAAGTGGGCTAAATTCTTGAGACTATCGCAGTGCGAGTATGGGGTTTTGTATTGTGTGTGGATTGTAGACCCGTGCTTGGCAGTAAGTCCCAGGTGAAATTGAGGAAAGACGAATTTAATTATGAGAAATTTCTATCTCTACACCATTACTAACCACAGGTGACAACATAGCCATTCGTGTTTGCTTTCCGAATCACCAGCCGGGGTCTGACATTGCCTTTGGGTGTGTAGATATCTTGAGTTTGTAGCGTACAGCATTCACGGATTCTACAGGCACTAAACAGGCAGACACCGAACAAAGCGCGATCGCGGTCATTGTCTAAGACATGACTGAAAATTAGCTGTATCTCTGACTGGGTGAGAACTTTGGCGCGTCTGTGCCGATTGATTTTCATTGGCAGACTGTTGACCCTGCGATTCACAGCGTACAGCGATTTGAACCCGATTAGCCAAGTGCTTAACCAAGATTAGTGAAAGGCGATAGCGAGAGGGGTGACGGAAGCGATCTTCTAATTACTTACCACAGACTTTCCAAATTAGTTGATCATAGACATTCCCCTGAGTAAATGTCATTTCCTGATTTGGATATTGGGCAACTACATCAATACCTACATTTCCATAGAAACTTACTAATTTCCCTGTTAAGTTCTCACAGCTAAGGTTTTGTATATCATATTGCAACATATTTGAAGACACTCCTTCTACCCAGCACTCTAAAAGTTGAACTTGTAAAAGACCATCTGGCTGATGATTAACAGCAGTTACCTGTACTGTTCTTTCTCCATTACTTATTATTTGGGCAGAGGCTTGGTTAGCAGTCAACGCATCTGATTGTACTTGCACTGGGTTAACAGTCGGTACAGAGCTTTTTAATTGGGCGTACACTTCTATTACTAGGTCTGGGTCAACTACGGGTAATCCATTAGTTTGAACGTAGCTATTTCTTGTAACCATTAGCATTGGTTGTGCTTGATAGAAAATGACAGGGGGATTGAGGCAAAAAGTGTTGTAAGGGCTGTATAAACCAGATTGTCCACCATACATACCATGCAGATTACTAATGCTGTATAAGCCATATTGACCCCCATATATCCCATGCAGATTGCTGATCGAGTTTACGTCATATTGATTACTGGATAGCACTCCCAAAAATTGTTCATTAGCACCCCATAACTGAGCAACACCGTTAACAGCAACTAGAAAATCTAGAATTCGCATTAGCTTCGCAGTAAATTTGTTCCTTTTTTAGTTTCAGGGGAGAACCTCATGAACTACCTCAGTGACAATGGTGAATTTTCTATGAATATCAAGCTATTGTTCTTTTGGCATAATCACAGAAATTAATTGATTACGATTTTTCCGATAAATCCTAAAATCACTATCAAATGTCAATAAGTTCGCCTACCCGACCACGGTGATGCCTAATACGGTCTTAATCCCTACTGTGTGCCGATTTAACCCCAATGTTGTCATATATTGATATCTCGACATCGGGACGAAAGCTGAACACACAAAGACTTGATCCCTAAAGCAACGGGACTTCAAAGTGCGATCGCACAGACTGGAAACGGGACGATCACGCCATCCATTCCACCCAATCGGGCGCAAGAGCCACCAGTTGAGCAAACTTGTTCGGGTCAATATCCTCAAACTTGAAGATCACGCCCCACCGCTCATCAATCGTTAGTGTACTGAGTAATTCTTTAACTGACTCCACCCCATATTCAACCCGCTCAATCGCCAACTGAGCATAATATTTAACCCGTTTCCACCAAGAAATACTGGATTCTTCATCTGTGTCCATACCCCCCCGATTATTACTTCCATCTTCATTAATGGGGGGTGTGGACGGCGGGTTAATCCCATATTGAGACTGCATTCTAGCTGCGTAAGCCGCATCTCGCTCAAGTGACTCTTGCCGCTTTCGTTCCCTCTCTTCCCGTTGACGAAGCCGATAATCCAGAACCTTCTGGATAAACTTGACATCCTCAGTATTGAGCCGATAATACCGAACCCTTTGACCGTCCTCCATTGGTCTTCGTGACTCAGTAGACAATCCGAGTTGCCAGAGGAACTGCCCCAAAATCCAAACTGGAGACTCCGATAGCGGGATGGTCAGATTGAGAATACCTTTAACGTGAGAGGCGTTGCGCTTGGAAAACTCAGCCAAAGCTTGAATCATCGCCTCGTCGCCTTTAATCTCAACGCCAGCCATGAGATCCATCAAGATTGCCCTCAGTCCAAGCCGATGACGCATCAACCACGCGGTAGAATGATTGCTCCAGTCAGTGCAAATGGCTAATCGCTCCCGTTCCGATTTATCGCGTTCGGCAACAATAGCCGGCGGTGGAATAAATTCTCGCCCAAGGTCATCAGTGACCATTTCCCCAGGGGTTGCCAATATCGCTTCAAGTGCGACAATCTTTTTAATTAAGCGTCCCCCGTCATCTTGCTCAACCAGTTCAGGGGTTACGCTCATCCCGTAAGTATCCTGTATGCGGAACTTCTCACATTCCAAAACCTCTTCTGGTTTGAGATAATCCTGATGCTGCCTAGCCGTATAAGTCCTTCTATCAATATCTTTGGCGTTAGCAACTTTGCGGTAATGCTCCTCATCGATGGCAATACCTGCCGCTTTCATCCACCGGGAAGCCCCCTCATCGGTTGCATCACCCACAGGCACAATAGTATTACCCATTTCTTCTAAGAGCGATCGCAAATCAGCCCGTAAATTATTAATCGACCAATTCCGTTGCCCTTCAATCTGACAACTGGCATCTAATGCCCAATCCTTCTCAGCCCCACGTTTGCCCGTTTCCCGGTTAATGCGAATCAGAAAAGCGGTCATTTCATTCGTTTGAAGAATCCTTTCCTTGATGCGACGGGCATTAGTTTCGGCATAACCAAAGGGAGGACGCGGAGCAACCCAAACATACATGGGGACATTTGGACGATACCGCCATAACTGCTGGGCGCATTCTGTAGCCGACTGCGAGACAGCATGAAACACGCCAAACACGGCATCAAAATGATAGCTGGAAATGTCAACCCCTGAACTGAGACTGGGAGTAATTAAAAAAGCGTCAAGATCCTTAATGGCAATGTTAATCTCTCTGATGAAAATCACATTCTCTTCAGAGCCGCTATTTTCCGAGTGAATAGCCCACACCCGTAGCTGTCGGTCTTCGGCTGATTCCGGTGTTTCGTCGCTATCATCAATTGCGGAACCATCATTGAGCGCTCGTTCTAACTTTTTGATGAAGCGCTTACTGTCACTGACCATCATCAGTTTTTTACCCAACATCAGTTGAGCGTGGAACTCGGCAACGATTGCGCTGCTATTTTTCCCCTCGTACCAGTGAACTTGACGACCACCTGAGCGATACAGGTTTTTGATGATGTACGGTTTTTCACCAGCCGGTCGCAAATTCATGAAAAACTCAATGGTCAAATCATCGAGGTGAGCATCAGCTAAAACAACCAGCTTGGCATTGTAAACCAGATACTCCAGCACTTCCAGAATCGCCCCCCGGTGTTCCTTGCAGGTTTTGGACTTCAGCAAGTGAGCGAGATACTGGCAGGCTTCATCAATAAATAGAATATCGTAAGCCTGTAGATCATTTGCCATTTTATACAGAGAATCCACGGTAATGCTGAGAGCTTTTACCTGCCCCCAGTCCCCGCAAGAAATCGCGGAGTACATTGCAGTTTGTAAGCGATCGCTGAGATTCTTGAGCAAAGTAACCCGATGCCCATTGTTCAAAAAGCTCAAGTTTGGGTTCTCTCTTCTGAGAACTGCCAAGATTTCAGTCTTTCCTGTTCCCATATCGGAAACCAAACCAACTAACCCCGATTGAGGTAGGGAGTGGATCGCAAGTGAGAGATAACGGGTATTAACTGTCACATTGGGTTTGAATTTGCGAAGTCCCCTAGCACGGTTAATGAAAAATCTCTGCTGGTACTCGCTGATTCTCAAGGCATCAGCAATCATTGTGGTGACGGCTTTATCCGCTCTTTTACCCAAAGCCACAACCCAATCGTCAATTCCTTTCTCTGGCCCTGGCAGCAGCGCTACTTCACATTGGCAGCAAAGTTGTATAATAGCTCCTGCTGTCCGGCGTGTAGCTTGAAAAATCTGCTGTTTGGTTTTGGGTTTGCTTTCGTAGTCGAACAGAACAACGAATTTCCGCCCTTTTTGAGTCATTGGGACTAAATCAGGGTGCAGTCGTTCTAAATCCTCCTTGCCCACTCGACCATTCCAGATTCCAGGGAGTGCGATCGCCACAAATCCCAGTGTGAGGAGACAACCTGCCTTCTTCTCGCCCTCTGTAAGGATTACAGGGATTTCTGGATGTGCCATTACCCAAACCCAAAAACCTAACGCCTCTCCCTCCGAGGTAACAGTAATATGTTCTGGCATCGGCACGTTATAGCGAAGTGATACCAACCGCCATAAATGTAGGGGCATTCTCAAGTAGGTGACTCGGTTGGGAGTTTTGGGTGGTGATTCGTACTTGACTGGCTTTTGAGTTTGCTGCTGTGTAGTCTTGTCCCATTCGAGGCGGGGGTAATCTGGTTTCATCCGTCCCCAGTCCATCGCCAACCAATCATTAAGCGGGTCAAGTCCGCTAACCCACCATGCACCGGCTTCCGCGTGGGCATATCGTTTCAAGTACCCATCACGCAGCCGCCCATCGTTACGTCTGGCAGTTTGAGGTAGGGCGCATAGCAGATATTCATACACTGAGGGGCCACTAAGAGAACGGACATTCAAAGCTGTTAACTTTTGGTCAACAGCACTGGCTAACCATTCATTCCAATGGTTGACTTCTATGTGAGAGGGGCGAGACATCATCTCGAACCCACTCATAACTTCATGTGGTTGAAGTACGCAGTTGCTATTAATCACGGATTTTTCCCTCAAATACTTTGGTTTTCAGTATTTGGAGGGGGTTATCGCGCTGCTAAACCCTAATATCTACATAATTCGCTGTATTGCTTGACTTTTCCAAGTTTTGGTTTTTCACATAACAAATTAATGACTTTTTTAGCCAAAATCTGCCACCAGTAGCACACCAAAGTTGCCACAGCTATCGATATAATATGGGAAGGCAGCACGGATTAAATCTCATTTGCCAATCAGTGGTTTCTAAGCTTCCAACTTTTCGTCCACTGCTTTGGTGCGTTTGAGATCCCCCTCCGGCTCCAATTTTTGGAATATTGAATTTTCAGTTTCGGATAAAGCGTCACTATTTAGTAGTGGCGCTTTTGTCCATTTATCTTTTGATAGTGTTGTATATTTACCTCCGTTGTACGCTTCATTTCACTACTGCCTCATCTTACAGAACTTCTGTTAGCCTGACATCCAAGTAAAATACAAACTTTAAGTAAATTTGCTTAACACAAGTGATTGCCCGTTGTAGTCGCTCGGTATTTGAGTCATAAAGTGCAGTGCGATCAATCTAGTTAATTTATTGATGCTGCTTTTTATCAGCATCAATTTTAGTTTGTACCCACTGTTCTATTAGTGTTCGGGCTTTCTCACTCATATTTGTGTTTTCCCTGGCACACCAGACCTTAAATTCAGTTCGCAATGATTCAGGGAGAAAAACACGAAAACTTACAGTAGGTTCGTCTTTTTTGTCATCTGGCATATCTAGGCTATGTACATCATTAAGCCTATCATGCCTTGCTTTTGTAATCTTTACTATATATCATCTGCCATTTACGACATACAAGCCCCTGTTGACATATATGACCTATGTGATATAGCATAACAGATAACAGCCATAAATGTCAGGGGAAGACTAAATCTGTGTTAGGTGGTTGAAATGCCAAGTATAAATTCTCGGTTACGACCTTAAAGCAGAGATAGTTGAAACCAAGGCACAAAGGCAATTTCAGAACCTTGCCAATTAAATATTTTGAGGATTCAAACCTATGACAGATTTGGCAGTTAATACCGAAAATGGCAATACTGGGCAGAAAGGTAAACTCACAATCATTGCTGGTTATGACCTCGGTAATTCCAGCATTAAATTTGTATCATCAGACCGCCAGATAAGATTTCCTAGTTATTTAGAGAATTGCTACTACCGTCCTACAGAGACTCCCACAGAAGGTTACGTTGAGTACCTAGAGGGTGATGCACTAACTAAACTGGACTACAAGCAATGGTTATCGGGCTATGCAGCTTACGATGCCAACCCCAAAAACCACTTGCGAGTGACCGACGATGCGACTGCAAAAGTGAATCAATCGCTGAAACACTTGCTAGCAGTGCTTTCCTATTACCCTTATAAAGCCTCAATTGAGTTAGTAATTTGTGCGTCTCTGCACGAGAGAGGTGATTTAGAAGATCAGTTAATCGATGCGCTTACGGGGCGGCACGTCGTGAAGTTTGGCGGTAAGATTTGCCCAACCGAGGTCAAGATCCATGTTTTGAAGGTTTACGACGAAGGTCATGCAGCAATCGCCGCCTTTGCCCAGAACTTGAACACCAGTAAGCAAAACGTAATTGTTGATATTGGGAATCGGACAGTTATTGCCACTTTAATCGGTTCTAAAGGACATCTGGCTAACCGAAAGACTTTTGATAATGGTGTGGAGGAATTGATCCGAATGATTTCGGTCAACCCGGACTTTAAAAATCGCTTGGTGGGCGAGATTGCAATGCCGCACCTGATCCGCCAGGGACTAGAAAGCATTGAAAAGCCCTTTTGGTACGGCAACCAGTTTAGTTTTCAAGATGTCTACCAAAAAGAGTTAGCGCCTTGGGTACAGAAGTCCCTAGCGCCAGTATTCAAGTTTATTCATCCTTGGAAGATTAACGCAGATGCCTGCTTAATTACCGGGGGAGGCTCACGACTGCCATCAGTAAGTGAAGCACTTCAGGCTAAAGGGTTTGTGGTAGCAGATAACCCAGTTTGGGCAAACGCGATTGGGCTTTACCAACTAGCAAACATGATTCATTTAAGGAGTGTGAATGAACAGCAATGAAAGCATTCGGGTAGTGATTCGTAAGCCCTACCATCCATTACTAAAAAAGCTTGCACAACAAATGAACTTAGACGATTACGGGGAGGTGATTAACTTCCTACTTTTAGAATTCCAGCGAAATGGGTACAACTTCCAAACTGAACAACCGACTGATTCTAAGCTCCAACAACAAGACGAAAAAGATTTAGCCAGCAATCTCGCTGCAATGTTCTAGCCATGAAAATTAACAAAACAGTTGGACTCTCTCTTGCTGCCCTTGGCTTCCTGGCTCTTGGCTACTTCGGAGTCCAGCAGCTTGGCAGAAACAATATGTTCACCATCGCCGCAGCTGTCGGGGGTGCAGGGGCTATCAGCTATGTACTTCAGAAACCAAGTCAGCCAGAAGCCCCAGCCGCACCAGTTAAAACCCAAAGGAGAAAAAATAAGTCATGAGCGACCAAGACACCATGCAGACACAACCTAGCCTAACAACAACCGAAATCATGACTATTATCCTGGGTTGCGAACAAACTTTAAGGTTCGTGCAAGCATCTCCCAATTACAAACAGATTGAAGCCTCCGAGCGGTTCAGTACATCGAATGACTTAAAGATGGGCGATGCAGTGCAAGCTTTGATGGAGATTCACGAAGCGATTCTAAATATCGAGTTTTATTCCCAAGTTGAGGGACAAACTTATGCTTTCAATGACAGCCTTAGTGCGTAACCACCTCTATGAATTCCGTGGTCAACAACTGCGCTACAGCCACCGCTCTAATTCTCTTGTCAATGCGCCTTTCATTTTCAATGACTCGAAAGGCAAACGAAAAGAATTAAGCCAAACCCAAGTGCAGAGAGAGGTTTTTGAATTAAATGAGTTTTGTGAAAACTGATGATGAAGCGATTGCATCGACGACCAATCACCGCAATCGCCCATCTGTGCATTGAAACTACACACATTTTGGATTCTAACAAATGGCACTAGACTATAAAAATCCCAACGATTGGGGCAAATCACCTCTGACCGACTCCGCCCTTAGATTAGAGCAATTCAAAGCAGAAAATCCTGAACAATGGGCAGCAATGATCTCAGCAGATATTGAAGCACTTTCTACACCGTTATTCGAGAGTGAAGATTGCCCACCCTTCACCGGAACGGAATTTCTAGCAACTCATGAAACCATAGATGACCATCCATACTCTGCTGCATTTGGTCAATTCTTGGGTAATGGGATTGACCCGGATATTGCAAATATTTTGGCGTTTGGCTGCAACAGATTTGATTTAATTTCTGAAGATTTTGACGACCCCGTAAGGCAATTAGCAACGAGAATTTATAGCCGATTTGAAGACATGGGCTATTGGGATGAATTGCCCCTAGAGCCGAGTGATATCAACTACGACTTAATACCTTATTAGGAGAATAACGCAATGGACTTTGCAATACGCAATCCGGTACTTGGTCATGCAAGCCACATTGATGAGAAAGCGCAAGCTTGGGGAGGATTTGAGTCTGATATTTTGGGCTATCTTTCAGATATAAATAAGCTCGAACAGTTTGCCGATTATGCGAATAATGCCCAAGAGTTAAGTGACAGATTAGAGCCATTTCTGGACAATGCCAAGGTCGTCTTTGAGGCGATGGAGAAGCTGACCAAAGGACAAGTTATCTGGGTCGAACTTCGTAAACAATATGGCTCTCATGTTGCGGGTGCTATCGCTAAAATTCGCAAGCTTAACTCCGAGTTTGATTCGGAGATGGGCAAGATAGATGCCCAAGATAGAGCCGACTTGTTGCGAATTGACCAAAAGCGTAAACACGCATTAACTGAAGTTGCAGCCCAATTACATCAAGATTTACAAGCTGAACTTTGGCGGCATGAAAACAAGATTAGCGGCATAGAAAATAGGCAGATTGTACAAGCCGAAAGGCAAGCAATTACTACGGGATTGAGAGAGAAACGCCAACAACTTTTAGCCCGTGCTAGGTATGGTTCCAGAGCTTTAGAACCGAATCAAACCCCTCAAGAAGTCATACCAATTCAATCCCAAAATCATGCACCAGCATCAAGTGTTTCTGCAACAGGAACAGTTCGCGGTTGGGGTGCAATGTTGGGTAACTTGTGGAACAAATTGGGCGACAGATAATCAATTAATTAGGTAAGGCTGATGCTAGTAAGGAAACGAAATGAAGATCCTCATAGCGTCAGCCCTTTTTTGCATGAAGGGCTGGCACAAACACCACAACAACAACATCAGCATCAACAACCAGAACAGCCACAACCATTACCAGAAAATAATAGAGGTCGGACATTTAGACGTGCTGGTAATGCCTGTGAAATTGTCGCTGGCAGTTGTTTAAATAGTGCAGTGATTTTCACCTTTCATCTATTGCAAGTTCACCCAGTTGGAATGTTCTTAGCTGTTGGTACTGCACACTTGTATTTTACTGCCACTGCAACAGGTGAAGGGTTTAATAATTTTGTCACTAATTTAATGACTGGTTGCAGTGCATCGTTAGCGTTATTGTGTGCGCTTAGTGAACCGATTAATGAGTGGAATGAAGCGAGAACTTCTACTGATACAGCTAATACTTCAATTGAGTCGGTTTATAAGCCAAAAACTGCTGAATCTTCAAGTTGGATGGATGGTGCAGGAGTGGGCATATTTCTAGCGATATTAATATTTTTTCTATTTGGTGGTAGGAGAGGTAAATGAATTATCTATCTGAGAAACATAAAACTTTATCCGAGTCGCAACAATCGGGTTTAATGTTGTGGTTTGGTCAGTTACCAATGGACAAGAAAGCTGTTGCCATTGGGCTGAGTTTAACTGTTGGTATTAGCTCGGCGGCGATGGCTTGGAAAGGGGAGTCAAGCGACCGCATTTATTTCTGCGTTCGGACTCCCCAGAAAAAATTGGTATGTCAGGACAAGAATAACAGACCATTCCGCATGACCCCCCATTACTGGGAGCAATGGCAGTTAGAAGGAATGCCGCGCCAAGTAGTGAGAGATCCAGCAATGGGGGTAAATGGGTTAGTGAAAGCGACTAACCCATATAAACCGTTTTGGGCGTTTGGGGGATTCCTGGGGTTTGCGCTTGCGGGGTGGATGCTGCGCCATTGCCAGGATGAAGAGAAGCAGAGGGCAGTTTTTGAAGACATAGCCCAAAAACGGGATGCAGCAAAGGCAGAGATGGCCGCACGTTCCGAGTTGTTGGAGAGTTACAGGGACGTTGCGATCGCAGAAGTTCAACTGCAAGCTGACCTGGATCTAGTGGCCAATGATCGCACTGTGGATATCCAAAAAGCTGAGATTTACGCTCACACGGAAATTGAAGTTACCCAAATGGAGGCATCCGAGGCTATCTTTGAGGCGCAGACGGCGGGGATGACCGAGCAACAGAAGGCAGATTACATTAAGCAGTTGCGTGAGATGAAAACCCCTTATCTGCAAGGTAGCCAGACTTTACAGGGGACGATTGACCCCAACGATAAGGTTACAGGGGCAGACAGCCAAGCGATCGCTCCTACTGAGAAATATCGCTGGATTAACAACACCATCGGCTACCCCACTCTGATATTTGGTGGCATGGGTGCAGGTAAATCATGGACTACCAGAGAGATTATTTGGAAGAAAGTACAAGCCGGATGGAACATCGTAGCGCTTGACCCGCACGGCACACAGGTCGAGTGGAAAGGCGTAAGGCTGATTACTGGCTACAAAGAAATAGCTCTCTTCATGCAATGGTATATGGATGAAATGCGCCAGCGCTATGAAGATTACCGCAAGAGTGGATTGACTGAGGAACAGTGGACAGAACGGTTAAGAAATAGCGGCAAGATGCTATCAGTTATCTGTGAGGAATTTACGACCTGGACAGATAACATAGTTGAGCCAATGCCAGATGATTGTGAGGATGAAAAATGGAAGCCCGACCCTGATTTAATTGGTAAATGGTTTCGCTGTGCCATGACTGAATCTCGTAAACAATTAATGATTCCTTTGTTCGTAGCTCACGACCGCACAATGGAAATCTTAGCTAAAGCCAAAGGATTATCAAAACTTCGGGATGCGGCACTGTTAGAAGTAGAACTAATCGCAACTATTGACCCAATCACCACAGAGGCAAAAGCCAGTGGGAGAGGTAGGATTAAGCTACCTGGGCATGGGCAATGGATTGATATTGAACTGCCTAAACTTGACCACAAGCGAATTGATTTTCGGCTTGATGAATCTGTAACAAGCGACGCTCAAAGCAATACCAAAAAGGTAGAGCCAAAACTTTCAAGCGACACCGAAACAGCCGAGCGCATCTGGCAACTCGAATTTAATTTAGATAAGCCCCCAGCAGACTCTAGCCCTACCCCATCCCTAACACCTGTTGCCCAATCACTGCTGCAATACCTCCAGCGCACAGGAAGAACATCGGCAGTCATACAGGAGATACAGCCCAACTTTAAAGTTAAGGGTCAAAGATTCAGTTCGGAGGAGTTGAAGCGACTGTTTAATGAACTGGTAGAGGCGAGTCTGTCCGTCTGGCTAGATGCTACGACCATCGAAATCAGCGATTTTCAGACAGACGGACAGAACGGACAGGATTAGACAGAATCCTTATGCAGCAAGGGACAGAGGTAGACAGACATAAAGACAGACAGCAGACATTAGCCCTCGGATTGTACCGGGGGCTTTATTATTAGCGCTCACCCAAGGATAATTCCCTAATAAATGCGTCAATCGCTTTACTCGCGGCCGACTGCCGCCCCATCTTTAGTTTACCGAGGGCGCGATCGCAAATTGTCTCATAATCTGGCTTAGGTTCCTGCCCAAGAAATTCGCCCTCTACAAGAGTTGCTGTAAATTCCCCCAATTGCTCGTCTACTTCTTGCCGAAAGTTGGCGTTCGCAAAGTGCTTTATGGGAATGATTGTTAGAAATTGAATAATTTTTGGCTACATCTGTAAGGGGCTTAGGTTCGATTTATTGGCAACAGTAACGTATCTTCAATCTCCTGCCGAACTGAACGACTAACATAACATTCGCTATTGAGGCAATCAACCAGTAGCTTATTTGCATCATAGTACTGCTTCAATAGTTCCTTCTGAGTATCGCTAAACTGCCAGTCATGCCTAATATTGCGATGTTGAATCATTACAGTTCTGAGTTGTTCAGCCCAAGCTTGACTATTTTCCTGCCACCGATACTTGGATGCTTCTTTCTCATCAGTTCTTAGCTGAGGCAGTTGGTCTTTGAGTTTTTGTAGCGATCGCTTTAATTCGAGGTCGAGGCTTCGGGAGAGATCGAGGCTTCGGGAGAAATCGAGGGTTCGGAAGAGGCAGAGGTAGAGGGTTCGGGAGAGGTCGAGGTCGAAGGAGAGGTAGAGAGAGAGTCCGAGGTAGAGGGCTCGGGAGAGATCGAGGCTTCGGGAGAGATAGAAGGCTCGGATAGCAACAGGTTTATAACGGGTTTCTAAACATGATTTTTGATTAATCCAGGTAAGGAATTGCTGTAGTTTTTCATCGCCTGCAAGGTGCGTATCAATTTGCTGTTTCATCAACTGCAACAAGTCATCAGCATTTTTCAACATCCCTACAGTCAGCAAGAAGACTTCTCGCCAATGCTTGTCAGTAATATGAGTAACCAACTGTTGAAACGTATGCTGAGAATCGATATTTCTAGCGGTGAAGAACTCATGAAACGTTAGATGGGAAAATGAATAAATTCCTCTTGCTCGTTCTACGAGTAGCCCATGCTGTGCTTCAATCGATTTTAGTACTGCTTTGCTGTCTAATAGCAGTGCTTCTGGATCAGTTTGGGCATCAGGTAAATTTTGGATATAATCACTAATGTATTCTTCTACTTGCCTTTCTTTGAAAAAATAATTTCCTGACTCAAAGGTTTCTAAAGCTATTTTGCTGAGGAGGTCTTCTTTGCGTTTGAGAGAGAGTTTATGATATAGCTGGTCACGCTCAATGCTGCGTGTACCATCCCACTTTTTTAGCAATACTTCTACCCCTTCTTGATAAAGCTCAGAACGGTTGGAAGGAAAATCTGTAGATTCACCAAATAGCAAGCACAGCAATGTTAGTAGTAAGGGATTGGTTGCCAGTTCTTTAATTCGCTGATTTTCTTGAAGTTTTTGAATGAACTGTTCGGTTTTCTTTGGGTCTTTATTTTGAAACCAATTTCTAGCAAACTCAGCAATCTGCTTATCCTTAAAGTCGGCAACCTCAACCTCGGTAAACTCTTGAAATACATATTCATTTGACGCAATCCGACAGGTGATCACAAAATGGTTAGCATCGTACTGAGTAGAAAAGTTACGAATTTCTCTTAAAACCCTATCATTGTCTGCTTGCTTAACTTCATCTAAACCATCGAGCAGCACAATTGCTCGACCCTCACACAACAGCCTTTTAGTTATTTCCTGGTTTGAAATATCGTTAAGAGCAAATTGGTCATTGATATATTGTAAAAACCCTGGTTGTCGAGGTTCTTCAGCAAAGTCTTTTAGCGTAATGAAAATGGGGACATGATCCGCTAAAAATTGCCCTAATTTACATTGAATTGCTATTCGCTTTAAAAAAGTTGTTTTACCGGCCCCCGGCTTTCCTAAAATTATCAGTTTGGAGTATTGCTCGACAGCCTCTAGACCTGGTACTCGCTTTTCTACCACTTTATTCAGTCCAAATCGCTCGAAGTCTTCCAGATTGCAGTTTTCCAAAAGTTGAGCTATTTCTAATCGTTTGCGTCCTGTAATTTTCTCCAGAATGTTGACATCGGTATAAATATCGTTTATCCCGATGGGGTGAGTCATGTCCAAGACACGCATCCATCCGCATCGTTTTTGGATGTCTGCGCTGACTTTTTCACGTACCTGATTTACTAAATCATCAATGTCTATAGGCTGGACAAGTTCCTTTTGACTTTGCTGCCATTCACTAAATTTAGTATCCCACAACCATTTAAAAGCTTGCTCCCAAGGACTTTTACCTTTAGCCTGTCTTCCTGGCTTCGGTTTTTCAAATGGACAGCCATTGTTCTCCAATACCTGACAAATTTTCGTTAACTCATCTTGGAATTTTTGTGCTTTATCTTCAGGTTCTCTGTTCCAGGAAATCGTAATTGCTAATGAAGAATTGTCTTGATTGCGCTTTGCTTTATCAAAACGAGCTAAAAACACAGTCAACATATCACTTCCAAAATTCAACTGTGTTGCCATTGCATCTAAGAACTGAGATTGCTGTTCTGAGAGATTGGCTGAGTAATTCACTTAATTAAACCTATAGCCGATTTATTTCTATTTAAATCTATTTTTACTCTATTTTTGACTAATTTGGTTTCTATTTGGCAACTCCTAAACTCAAGTCATCAAACAATTTGAATTAAGGAGTTCCTGATGACTTCTCAACAACTAGTAAATCGCCGTGTTCGCTCAATGATGAAGATTGCCCTTTCATTGGGGCTTATGCTTGGTTCAGGTCTAGCGTATGGTTTTGTTCAAACTGCTTTTTATCCCAAGCAGCATGAACAATCTACCCAAGCTGAACTCGGTCGCTTCGGTCGTGCAGAGTACGAACAGCTAAAACCAGGAATGTCCTTAACGGAGGTGCGGTCAATCTTGTACCGAGGTATCGAGGTTAGCCGCTCTGCAACAACAGCAACCTTTGTCTGGGAAAATCCTGATGGTTCTAAAATCACAGCTACTTTTGAGCATGACTTGCTTAAGAGTAAACAGCAGTCGGGATTGAAGTAAAGGACTGGAGAAAGGCGTTCGTACCGTTGTTCGCCTTCTACTGACTAATTATTTACCCCAAGCTTTTGCTCGTCCCCCAACACCGGGAAGTACCGCCGAGCGTTCAGGGGTTTCTTCCACCCAGTCAACTCAAACAGGTATTCATCAGGGTCAAGGTTAAGCATCGTAGCCCATTGATTGATTTGACTGCCGTTGATGTTTATCCGCTCACACAGGTCAGTCTTGGTTAGCCCGTAAGTTACTCTCGCCTAAACCCAGACAACTAGCGGGTGTTATCTCAATCGTGGTTGGTGGTAGCAATTGCTGGCGCATCCAGGGAGAGCGATCGCTTTTAATCGGCAGTCATTATTGAGATACAGCCCAACTTTAAGGTAAAGGGTCAACGGTTCAGTTCTCTTGAGTTGAAGCGACTGTTTAACGAGTTAGTTGAGAACAGTCTGTCCGTCTGGCTAGATGCTACGACCATCGAAATTACCCAAAATCAGACAGACCTCTAGAACGGACAGAATTAGACAGAATCTTTATGTAGCAATGGACAGAGCAGACAGACATTTAGACAGAGTTAAGACAGGAGACATTAGCCCTTGGTAAATCACCGGGGGTTTTATTGTTAGCGCTCACCCTTAGACAATTCCCTGATAAATGCGTCAATCGCCTTGCCGCTTGCCTAGGGTGCGATGCCTGCGGTGTTCTCGTTGCCATCGCGGATTGTTTTATAGTCTGGCTTCACTTCCTGCCCAAGAGATTCACCTGACTCTCTCAAACTGCGAACTCCCCCAGGCGCTCGTCTACCTCTTCACGAAAAGAGGTGAACGCTTGAGATACGAACTGCCTCACTACCTCTGTGATGCTGACAAAAAAACTTTCTCCAGAATTATTCCTGGCTGCTCAAGAATGGGAACACTAAGAATAAGAATTATCTATAAGCTTCTCACCGCTGCTCAATGTCTCAGTCAAAAAAAGTTACATCCTGTAGTATTAGTGTCTTCGTTACCGTTGCCAGGAAGTCCCTTATTTTAAGGGACGCTGGCGAACTAAATCTAAGTACTTCTTGGGGCTAAAAAAGTCTCACGTCAGTTTAGCAGTTATGAATATTCAATTTCTCTTCAATCAGGGAATCGAAAAATATCAGCGTGGTGACTACCAGGGAGCGATACTAGTCTTCACACAGGTAATTCAAGCCAATCCAAAACATATCCAAGCTTCTCTCTATCGTGGCATGGCTTATGCCAATATAAATCAGTTCCAAAAAGCAATTGCAGATTATTATCAAACCCTACGTCTTGATAGCAGCAATTGTGATGCCTATTTGAATAGAGGATTGGCCCGCTATCGCCTCAAGAATTACCCAAGTGCAATTAGCGATTACGACCAGGTAGCCCATCTGTTACCAAATCATGCTGATACTTATCGGCATCGGGCGGATGCTTATTGGGCATTGGGCAAGTACCCAGAAGCAATTGCTGACTATACGCAAGCCCTAAAACTTAATTCCCAAATGCTAGTTGCTTATTTACATCGAGGCATTGTGTATGGGCTGATGGGCAATTATAAACAACGCCTAGAAGATTGTAATCAGGTTCTAAGACTGAATCCAAGCATCTTAGGGGGGTATACTTTTCGTGCTGCCGCACACTGCGCGCTGGGGAATTATGAAGCGGCTGTGTCTGATTGTGAGCAAGCTTTGCAGCTAGAACCTAAGAAAATTTCGGTTCATATGGCCTTTGGAGATACTTATTACCACACCAGAAATTACTCCAAGGCAATCAGTAGCTATAGTCAAGCAATTGACCTGGGAGGTAACATAGCAATAGTCTATGCCTGTCGCGGTCTGTGTCGGCATCATGTGGGAGATGCCTCAGCAGCAGTTATCGACTGTGACAAAGCACTGGAACTAGACCCGAATTGTGCAGAGGCTTACAACCATCGTGCGTTAGCCCAAACTTTAATTGGAAATTATCAACAGGCAATAGAGGATTTGCACAAAGCTGCTTCCCTATTTCAACAACAGACCAAGCACAAAGAGCATCAGGAAGCGATTGAGTCAATTCAGAAATTAGAAAAAAGAATGAAATAAAAGTGGTTCAGCAAACTTCTGTTGTACTCTAACTACTGCCTATACACCCGATACAACTTTTATAAATAACCTTAGAGAAGGAAATTTAACACTAATAGAATCCCAAGTTTCACAATTTATGAGTGACTGTAAGAGCTTAAGTATAAAAAGTGAGAAGCTTGAACTTCTCAAGAATGAGTGGAGTATCTATTGAATCCAAAAACGTGTTATCTCAATCGTGGCTGGTGGACGCACAACATTTGTGAGAGGGCAGGCGATTGCTTTTCTCTTCTGTGCCAGAGCGATCGCTGTGCAAATGGGTGTTCGCCTTCTTGGCATTTCCTGATTCTAAAAATGCGTAGCGATTTAATTACCAGTTTTTTGATAAGAGTAATCTACTATATATAAGCCCATTTTTGTTCTGAATGAAGATATCAGCCCAATGGAATTAGCAACCGACCAGCAGATTCAACAGGCTCTATAACATTATGAAATAAGCCCCAAGCAAATCGATACATTTGTGCATATATTTGAGCATGAGCGTATTCTTTTATTCCTGATATTCCTGAATCTGTCATTGCGTAATTCCCTTTTCAACTCACAAAGTTAACTAAAAAGTTGATTTAAAATATTGTTTATTTGCCCGGAAAAGCAATAAGAGCAACTGTGAGTAGCTTCATTAT